>JAJRST010000180.1 GCA_024278645.1 bacterium
AGTGCTCGGCGATGGCCCGGCGCAACGGTTCGATGCCCAGGCTGTGCGTGTAATGCGTCTCGCCGCGCCGCAAGGCGTCGATGGCCGCCTGCGTCACTTTTTGCGGCGGCGAAAAATCGGGTTCGCCCACCTCCATGTGAATAACCTCCCGCCCCGCGGCTTCCAGCGCCTTGGCGCGTTCGAGAACCTCCATGACGATAAAAGCGGGCATCTGTTGCGATCGTTTGGACGCCATTTGATACATCCATAAATTGAAAACGGAGAAGAAACTGCCGTGCGGCAGATCAACTATAAAATCAATATACAGTTTTTCGTCGCACGAATCAAGTCGTGCAAATTTTTTTCGGACAGAAATAACCGTGGTTATGCTTTTGTTTTAGTGGTTTAAAAAATTACCTTGCGAGCAAAGCGCAAAAAAATAATTTTGCTTCCATTAAAAAAAAGTCGTTGCAAACGCGTCCGCGGCGGCGGACGAGTGAAGCACACCCGGCGAAAGAGTGATATCTCTTGCGGGAGATCGCCACGCGAATCCGCCTGCGCGGATTCGCTCGCGATGACTTTTCCCTAGAAAAAGGAAATCGCCGCATGCACCAGATTTTTGTTATTTCCGACGGCACCGGCCGCACGGCGCAGCAAATGGTAAACGCCGCCCTGACGCAATTTGAACAACATGAGATCAACGTCAACCTTCGCCCCAACATCCGAACAGAAGAACAGTTGTTGGCTGTTCTGCAGGAGGCTGTACAGGCCAAAGGGGTGGTCTTTCACACGATCGTCTCGCACGAATTGCGAAAGCTCATCGTCCGCGAGAGCAAGCTGCAAAACATTCAAGCCGTGGACATGATGGGACCGCTTTTGTCCTCCCTGTCCTCCTACCTGGCAAACTCTCCGGCGGAAAAGCCCGGTTTGTTCCACCAGATCAACGAAGCCTATTTCAAGCGCATCGAAGCCATGGAGTTTGCCTTTCGGCACGACGACGGGCAGCGACCCGGCGATTTGCACAAGGCCGAAATCGTCCTCGTCGGCGTCTCGCGCACCTTCAAGACGCCGTTGAGCATTTATCTGGCGTTCAAGGGGTGGTTCGTCGCCAATGTGCCGCTCATTCTCGACATCCGCCCGCCGCGGCAGTTGTTCGAGCTGCCGCCGCAAAAAGTGATCGCCCTGGTCACGCGGCCGGATCGCCTGGCGGCGCTGCGCAAAGCTCGTGAAGAGCACCTAAACGGCGCAACCGGCGACTATGCGAGCATCGAACACGTTCGCCGGGAGGTGAATTATGCCATGCGCTTGTTTGCCCGCTTTCCTGCGTGGTCGCGCGTCAATGTCACCAACAAGCCAATTGAGGAAATTGCGACGGAGATTATGAAAATAATTGCAAACAGGCATTGACGCCAATCGTTTTCGAAGCAGTAAAAAATCGTCGACAATCAACCGATTGTCGAAACAAAGGCGAGCTGTGGATTCCGGGGACCGGGGGGTGAATTTTCATACGCAGACGTTGACTTTTAATCGATGAATGAGTATATTTTACACTGTAAGGATGATCCGCTTCGAAAGTTAGTGCAGTGAGAAGCTGTAGACGGAGTCAGCGATTGGAAATGGAGCCGGTCTTGTTTTTTTTGGTGTCATTCACTAAAAAATGGAGGCTGCCATGAAAATCTATCTATACCTTTCGTTAATCCCTGAAGCTCTCATCGCATCGATGCTGCCGCCGGAAAAGTTCGGCGCTTATTTCGCTGTGGGAACGCGCAAACGGACGCACGGCGAGGCTATTTTTTTCGAAGTCGATTCGGCTTTAAAATCAGACTATTTCAAACTGGACGATTTACATAAACGGTGCGTCCCTCATCCGGACGGTCAGCCGAAACGTTCTGTTTATATTTCAATTTACAGAGTGCTCGAGCATGTACCGCTGAAATCTCTGAAGGATTTGTATCTCGTCACCCTGGACGGCCGCGTTTTGCAGCTTGCAAAAGCAAGCGCATCCACGCCGATCTCCAACGACCTTCATCTCTACCAGGAGATCGCACCGGTGACGCCGTTAATTGCCAGCAATCTCGATCCGCTCGCGTTTTGCCGGTATGTAACGGACCCGAAAAATTCAGTATTCGTTCCAAAGCTGGCTTTTTTTGATCTTTATATAGGTGGACTGGTCGAGGACCCCTTGAACGCCCCGGCCGACGAATTGCCGTATAAGAATCTTGATCATTTGCGCGATTGCCTTTACGGTTTGCTCGAACATCCGGAAAAACCCACAAAAACAGTGATTAGATCGCTGCATTGTGAAATCCTCTATCGTACGGTGCAAACCGGTTTTTTCATTGGCGATCAAAATGATTTTATTTTTTACCCATTTCCCTCTGTTGACGAATTGGAGGAAAAGCATCATGCCTGGTGGCGTTCCGCTAACACTGTGATCGTGGAATAGCCGCGGCGATGCCCAAAATGGTCTATTAAACGAGCCACATAGGTACAGAAGAACGGATACTGCTGCTTTGCCGTCAATTCAAAATGACGGCGCCTATCTGTTGTATGTTTTTTCTGTGCTTGTGTGGCTTTTTTAGTCACTCTTCCAAAGTCTCAAAGACTGGAAACGTAAAACAATAAAACAGCAAGTGTTCTAAAACAAAGGAGATGAGATGCTAAACGGTCTATTCTGGATCATACCATTTGCCGCCATTCTCGCTCTTGGCTTTGCCTTTTATTTCTATAAAAGGATGATGACCGAGAGTGAAGGTACGGATATAATGAAGGAAATCGCTCAGCATGTGCGCACCGGCGCCATGGCCTACCTGAGCCAGCAGTACAAGGTCGTGACCATCGTTTTTATCGTGCTCACCGGCCTGTTTGTCATCATGGCTTATGTTCTCAAAGTCCAAAATGAGTGGGTGCCGTTCGCCTTTCTGACCGGCGGCTTTTTCTCCGGCCTGGCCGGTTTTTTTGGCATGAAGACGGCTACTTATGCCAGCGCCCGCACCGCCAACGCCGCCCGGCAGTCGCTGAACAAGGGCCTGCAAGTCGCCTTTCGTTCCGGCGCGGTCATGGGACTCGTCGTCGTCGGCCTGGCGCTGCTGGATATCTCGCTGTGGTTTCTGGTGCTGAACTATGCCATACCCGACGCAGAGGGCACGCACAAACTGGTCATCATCACCACAACAATGTTGACTTTTGGCATGGGCGCCTCCACGCAGGCGTTGTTCGCCCGCGTCGGCGGCGGCATCTATACCAAAGCCGCGGACGTCGGCGCCGACCTTGTCGGCAAAGTGGAAGCCGGCATTCCCGAAGATGACCCGCGAAACCCGGCCACCATCGCCGATAACGTCGGCGACAATGTCGGAGACGTCGCCGGCATGGGCGCCGACTTGTATGAATCCTACGCCGGCTCCGTGTTGGCCACGGCAGCCCTGGGCGCCGCCGCGTTTTTGAGCCAGGGCGTCGCCGTTCAGTTAAAGGGCGTCATCGCACCGATGCTGGTCGCCGCCGTGGGCACGCTTTTATCCATCGTCGGCATTTTTGCGGTCAGGACCAAGGAAGACGCTTCGCAAAAACAGTTGTTACACGCCCTCGGCCGCGGCATCAACCTGAGTTCCATCCTGATCATTGTTCTCTCTTATGTCATCCTGCGGATGCTTGGTCTGCCAAACTACCTTGGCATTTGGGGATCCATTGTCGTCGGTCTTCTCACCGGGTGGGCCATCGGCAAAGAGACCGAATATTTTACCTCCGCGGCCTATAAACCAACGAAAAATATTGCCGATAGCGCTGAAACCGGTCATGCGACTGTCATCATCGCCGGCATTGGCACCGGCATGCTTTCGACGGCATTTCCCGTGCTCACTATCGTCATTGGTACAATGCTCGCCTATTTGATGGCCGCCTGATTTGATATGGACAATATGGCCTTTGGCCTTTACGGCATCGGCATCGCCGCCGTGGGCATGCTGTCCACCCTGGGCATCACCCTGGCGACCGACGCCTACGGCCCCATCGCCGACAATGCCGGCGGCAACGCCGAGATGTCCAATCTTGGACCGGAAGTCCGCAAACGCACGGACGCCCTGGACTCGCTCGGCAACACCACAGCGGCCAC
>JAJRST010000181.1 GCA_024278645.1 bacterium
CAGCTTTGCCGCCGCGCCGAATCCGTTCAATCCGTCGACGGCCTTTCACGTGACCCTGCCGCAAGCATACGTCGGCGAGGAGCTGCGCATCGACATCTACAACGTGCTGGGACAAAAAGTGAGAACGATTGTCCGCACCGTGGACGCCGCGGGCATGATGGTCATTCTTTGGGATGCGACAACGGACGAAGGAGAAAATCTGCCGGCGGGGACCTATCTAGCGGTGGTGTCTTGTAAAGATATGACGATGAAGATAAAGCTGGCGTATTTAAAGTAAACATAGATGGGACCCACCTCCAGGGTGGGTCCCATCTGGTAAACCTATCATAAATTACTTTATCATCAACATCCGAACCGTCCGCGAAAAATCCCCACTTTCCAATTTCGCCAGGTAGACGCCGCTGCCCACAGACTCTCCGGCGTCGTTCAAGCCATTCCAGGCGATGGTATGCTCTCCCGGCGGCAAGGCGCCGTTCAGCAGCTCGCGGATCGGCCGGCCGAACGAGTTGTAGATCGTCAGGCGCACTTGTGCGCTTTGAGGAATGACGAATGAAAGCGTCGTCGACGGGTTGAACGGATTGGGGTAATTCTGCTTCAGCGCAAATCGCAACGGCATCGACGTGGCGAGCTGCACGTTGGTCGTGCTGTTCGGATCGCCGGGGTTGGAGACGAGAGCGACGTCGCCGGGATTGGGATCGCCGCTTCGCCATGCACCGTTTGGATCCTGCAACTCCTCGCCGTTGGTCTTGCCGTCGCCGTCGGAATCCAGGGCCGCCAGCGCCGCGCCCCAGATGACGTTGCCGCTGCCGTCCAGGTAATTCTGCTCGACTTCCTGGCCAAAGACGTTTCGCGCGCCGCCGCCAGCCGGATCGACATGGCAGGTGGCGCAGCTAAACTTGCCGCCGTTTGGAATCTGTCCGACGCGTTTTGAACGAGCCATAAGCGAAGCGGAGGTCACGAGCAGAAAAAGTACTATGATGTTATTTATCGATAGTCTCATAGGCGCGGTCCTTTAGTAATAGTGATAATTTGCATCGAGCCCTTGCCTTTGGCGTCAGCTCTCTTTTTTTACGGTGCTGATCTTGCACGGTGCGTATAGCGGGCAGAAACCAACAAGCGCCGTTAACAGTGGAACAAGCCCCACAAGGCCCCACCAGCTTTGAAAATTAATACCCAATGCAATAACGACCAGTCCGATGATAATGCGCACTGTTTTATCAACTTTACCGATGTTTTTATTCATGTTGCTTCTCCTTTGCTGTATGGCTTGGTGTTATGATAGCCCGGGAAAGAGCCGCCTTTTGCGACGTTTCCCGTAAGGCTAAAACAGATTTATTGTTAGCAAATATTCCGAGAGATGCTTAACTTTATGGCAAGCAAAGCATCTGTTTAAGGTGAAAAAGATTTCCCGGATCAAATGGCAAAAAAGATAATTTTACTATCCGGCCCTTCTTGCGTCGGCAAGACGCCGTTAATAGAGTCGTTTACGAAGACGCATCCTTACACAAAACTTGGCCGCCCTGTGCTTTATACCAGCAGGCCGCCGCGATCGATTGAAAAAGACGGCGTGGATTATCATTTTCGCAGCGAGCAAGAGATTCGTGCGCTGCCAAGGGAGCGGTTTATCGTCGGCAAAACGCGGCACATTTGGCAGGCTGTTGATCTTGATGAACTGGAGGCGTTGCTCGGCGAATACGATCTCGTCATTTATGACCTTCATCCGGTTCTTGTTCAAAAGTTAATGAAACATCCGCGCGTGCAAGAGCTGGATGCTGCAATAACGCGCATTTTTCTGCAGCCCGCTTCCCTGCAGGAGATCGAGAATATTCACAGCTTGCTCGGCGATGTGAGCATGAGCGAGGCCGTCGCCTCGATCATGACGCCCAAACTTGTTTCGCGCGCGCAGCAGCAGGGCGTCGAACTGACGGATGAGGTTATGCGGGATATTGAAATCAGGGCGGCCGCCGCCTGGGAGGAGATCGAAATGGGGCAGTCCTGGGACCATATCATCATAAACCATGACGGCGAGGAATGCGCCAACTGGAAGGAGACGCCGCCGAGGGGCGAGGCCGGCAAGACGTTGCGGGAGTTTGTCAGGATTGTGAATAAGTAAAGAAAAGTCGAAAGATAAAAGTTGAAAAAGGGGAAAAAAGAGGAAAGGAGAGAGGCAATGAAAGGTTTGCGAGTTTTTTGGGTGGTTTTAGCTTTTTCGGCGGCGCTGCTGCTGAACTGTCAGCAACAGCCGAAGGAGATTACGGCGGCGCATATTTTGATCATGTATCAAGGGTCGCTGCGCGCGCCGGACACGGTGACGCGCACAAAAGAGGAGGCGAGGGCCCTGGCTGAAGAGGTGTTGGCCAAAGTCAAGGCCGGCGAGGATTTTCACGAACTGGCGAAAGAGTATTCCGACGGGCCGACCAAAGTTCGCGGCGGCGTGCTCAGCCCCTTTGGCCGCGGCAAGATGGCCCCCGCTTTTGAACAAGCCGCTTTTGCGCTGAAAAAAGGCGAGGTGAGCGATGTCGTGGAAACGGCCTTTGGATTTCACATTATCAAGAGGCTAAAATAAAAAATCTTCGGGAGACTCGAAAAAGTACACGACCCCGGTTGTCCGGAGGACACCGGGTGTCGCAAAGGCGATGACGCGCCAAACACCCGGAGTCCGACATTCGGCGGACATCCGGGGTTTTTCAAAAGTCTCCCGAGAATTCATAGTTTGCGCTTCACGCCTCCGGCAGCTTCCACGGCGAACGGTATTCGTAACTTAAAAGTTCGTTCGCCCTTTTGCTGTTTTTGACAATTTCTTTTTCGGCATCCCATTCCAACCGTTCGCTGGTGCGATAAGCCATGTTGCCGAGCAGGCAGATCGAGGTGGAACGGTGTCCGATTTCAATGTCGCTGACGGGCAGCTCTCGCGTCTTGACGGCGTGGAGAAAGTTTTGCGCGTGTGCGTCGTTGCCGCTGTCGCGAGAGTTGAATTTCATCGGTACGTCGTCGGGCATTTTTTTGCGATCAAAGCGGCCGCCCTCCTGGGGCATGACCTTGTAGCCGCCGCGGTCGACGAACAAGCTGCCGCCGCTGCCGTAAAACTCGATGCCATAGCCCTGCCCGTCAATGCCGCGATCGTTGCAGCTTTGCGTGCCAAAAGTGAGTACAAAGTTGTCAAATTGATAGCTGACCTGCAGCGTGTCCGGCGTCTCGCGATTGTCCCGCAAATAAAATTTTCCTCCCGCGGCCATCGCCGATTTCGGCGCTTTTTCATTCATGGCCCACAAGACAATGTCGATGAGATGCACGCCCCAGTCGGTCATCATGCCGCCGGCATAATCCCAAAAGTAGCGAAAGGTGGACCAGCGGTCGCCGACGCCAAAGCGGTTCCAGTTGAACGGCCGTTTGGGCGCCGGGCCGAGCCACAAATCCCAATCCAGGTTGTCCGGCGGTTGTTAATCCGGAGGATTGCCGATGCCGTCCGGATATTCGTTGCCCATAATCCAGGTGCGCACAAAGCTGATGTCGCCGAGCGCGCCGCTCTGCACGATCTTGACGGCGTTTTGAAAGACGGGAGAGGATCGCTGCATGGTGCCGACCTGCACGATGCGCCCGGTGCGCCGCGCCACCTGCACCATGCGTCTGCCTTCTGAAATGGTCACCGACGCCGGTTTTTCCACGAAAACGTCCTTGTTCGCCTCGCAGGCCAGGGTGGTCATCAAGGCGTGCCAATGGTCCGGCGTGGCGATGAGCACAGCATCGATGTCCTGACGCTCAAGTATCTTGCGAAAATCCCTATAACCGGTCGCCTTGCCGCCGGTCATTTTCAGCGCCTGCTGCAGGTTTGGCTCGTACACATCGCACACCGCGGCAACATTGACCTGTCTTATTTTTTGCTGCACGCCGAGATTGAACCGCCCCATGCGTCCGCAGCCGATGATGGCGATATTTAATTTGTCGTTGGCGCCAAAAATCCTGCTGTAGGAGGCGCTCGTCAGGCTCGCGGCAGCGGTCGCCAGGGCCGTCTTTTGCATGAATTCTCTACGATTCATTTCTTCAAACATAGAAAATCTCCTTTTCAACTGTTAAAATCTTTGGACAATGCCGAAATCTGCAACGTCTGTTGAAACATCTGCCGGCTGTGCATCTAGGTGGAGGAAAAGCAGGGTGCATAAAGGATCGCTTGCGTCTCATTTCTGAATTAACGACGGCTTTATTACAAAGATAATGCAAGATTACATAATCGGTGCAAGACGGTTTTTGTTGAGCTTTATCTCGGCAAGTTCGCCGTACGCAGAGGGAAGATCGTACTTGACCGGTCCGACCAAGGGCGCAAACCACCAATACTGGTCGCCGATAAAAAAAGGCCTCAATGCAAACTGCGGATATTGTATATTGATTTTCATTTTAATGCAGTTGGTGAACGTTCCGGCAGGTACGGTAACGTCTTCAATGCCCTCGATTTCATAAGTGACCAGGATTTGCGATTCGCTTTTGATCGAGTCGGTGTGCGTCTCCTTGCTTTCGAGTATTATTTTATGGCCCGGCTTTGACGAAAACGGCGCCACGGGGAGAGGAGGATCAAAAAGTACTTTGGGCAAAATTGTCGTGTGCGGCTCAAAGGATACAAAATATATTTGATCTTTTAAAAGGATGTATTTTTCTTTCCACAGGAAAATATCCGTGGAATCAAAATAGGACATGGAAATGATGTTGCCTTCGTTCCCCTTGGTTATGCCGGTGATTTCCATTTTATAAATATCGCCGTCAAATATCCAGGTGTTTCCCGCGTTCACCGGAAAGTAAGATGTGGGATGAAACTTGTTGCGTCTGTTTGAGCAATCCGTAAAAAACGAAGCAAAACCTACTAAAAGGAGGATGCTGATTGAAGAAAGAAAATGCGTCGGACTGGTATGGCTGTGATTTTTATTTTTCATTATTTTCCAAAATGCAGAGTTGTAAAACGTTTCGGTTTTGAAAAGTAATGTAATAAAAAAAATGAATATTAAAAGAGAAATGATTTGAGAGAAAGGGATGCGCCTTTAAGGTGCGGCGTCGGCGCTATTTTTCATGTTTTTGCAGTTCACGTTCAATGCCTTCCTTCATGGCGTTCCAGGCGAGCATGGCGCATTTAACGCGCGTGGGATAGGCCGAAACGCCATGAAACGCCGACAGCTCGTCCATTTCGTCGATGTGATGATGTTCATGCTCTTCGCCGCGAACCATGTGGGCAAACTCCTGGAATAATTCCTTGACCTCGCTCACCTTTTTGCCCTTGATATGTTCGGTCATCAGCGACGCCGAAGCCTGGCTGATGGCGCAGCCGCTGCCGGCGAACTTTACGTCCTTGATGACGCCGTCGTCAATTTTCAGGGTCAGTTTTATTTCATCGCCGCAAAAGGGGTTGCGTCCTTCGATTTCAATGTCGGCTTGCGGCACAACGCCCTGGTTTTTGGGCTGCTTGTAATGTTCGAGAATTATTTCCTGGTAAAGGTCGTCTAAATCCATTTGGCAAAATATCCTCTCGCTTGTTTTATCACCTCAACGAAAAAATCGACTTCTTCAAGTGTGTTGTAAAGATAAAAGCTGGCGCGCGCCGTCGATGTTACATCGAGCCTTTTCATCACCAGTTTGGCGCAATGATGGCCGGATCGGATGGCTATGTTCTTACTGTCGAAAAAGGTAGCCACATCGTGCGCGTGAATGCCGTCCATGGCAAAGGAGATGACCGAATTGCGATTGCTGCGCGGCCCGAAAACGGTGACAAAATCCAACTCCCGCAGTTTGCTCAATGCATGGTCGGTCAGCAGCTTGTCGTGCGCTTCGATGTTGTCCAGCCCAATGTTTTGCAGCATGTCGATGGCCGCGCCCAGGCCAATGACCGCCGGTATGTTTTGCGTTCCGGCTTCGAACTTCCACGGCAGTTCGGCCCAGGTTGATTTGTAATGCTGCACATCGTCGATCATCGAACCGCCGTACATGGCGGGATCCATGGCGTGAAGAAGATCTTCCTTGCCGTAGAGAATGCCGACGCCCATGGGGCCGAGCATTTTATGGCCGGAGAAAACATAAAAATCGGCGTCGAGTTCCTGCACGTTTACCGGCGAGTGCGGTACGTGCTGCGCGCCATCGACAAGGACGACGGCGTTCATCTCATGCGCCGCGTCGATGATGCGTTTGACGTCATTTTTTGTACCGAGGACGTTGGAGGCGTGGGTCACGGCGACCAGTCGCGTATGCGCGGTGAGCAGGTCGTCCAGTTTCTCATAAGCCAGTTCGCCATCGTCGTTAAAAGGAATGAACTTTAATTTGGCGCCGGTTTTTTGCGCCGCCACCTGCCAGGGCACAAGATTGCTGTGGTGCTCCATTTCGGTGACCAGGATTTCATCGCCGGGTTTGAGGAATTTGTGCGCCCAGCCATAAGCGACAAAATTGACCGCTTCGGTGGCGCCGTGGGTAAA
>JAJRST010000182.1 GCA_024278645.1 bacterium
AACCTGGTGGAAACCATCGACATCATCAATAAAACGGCGAGAGAGAAATTTCTGGAAACTTTTGAACAGGTGCAAAAGAATTTCACCAGTGTTTTCAAGACATTTTTTGACGGCGGCAGGGCCAGCCTTGTCCTGCGAGAAGGCAACGATCCCCTGGAAGCGGACATTGACATTTACGCCGCTCCGGGCGGCAAAAAACCGGCGTCGTTGCAACTGCTGTCCGGAGGTGAAAAATCGTTGACCGCCGTGTCCCTGCTTTTCGCCATTTATCTCGTCAAGCCCAGCCCGTTCTGCATCTTTGACGAAGTGGATGCGCCTCTGGACGATAAAAACGTGCAGCGTTTTGCCGCCGCCCTGCAGGAATTTGCTCAAAAGACGCAGTTTATCGTTGTCACGCACAACAAACTGACCATGCGCGCCGCGGATCAGATTTTTGGCGTTACAATGGAGGAAGAAGGCATCTCCAAGGTTGTTTCGGTCAGGTTTGAAGAGGCGCAGCAGTTTGCCGCATAGAAACTAATTTAAAGGGATTTTTCAATGAACAGCTTGAGAAACGTCTGCATCTTCGTCCTGCTGTCGCTCGTCATTTTATCTCCGCTTTATGCTCAAACGGACGCAGCGGATACCACGGCGCAACAGCAGGAGCAGAATAAGTTTAACTTTGCCGCCAACTGGAATCGCTTTCGCGCGTCGGACTCCCTGGTTTACCTGGAATATACACTGGCCATCAATCGCAACATGCTCACCTTTAAACCGGAGAACGACGGCTATATTGCCGAGTTTCTCATCGACGCCAGCATCAGCGACGAGGATTCCGTGCTCAAGAGACAGGTGTGGCGCACCCGCGATCAAGTGGACAGCCTTGACGCCACATCGATGAGCATGGTCATTCCGGTCATCAATTCCTTTATCCTCAAGCCGGGCAATTATTACCTGGAGATCAAGGTCACCGATATTTTTGGCGAGGATCGATCCCGGTCGATCAAATTTCCGGTGGAGGCGCTCAATTTTGGCAAGGAGCTGGTTCTCAGCGATATCCAGTGCGCCAGCCAAATAAAGCGCGATAAATCGGACAATCCGTTTGTCAAGAACGGCTACAAGGTGCTGCCAAATCCCAGCGGCGTCTATGGCCTGGGAATGCCCATCCTCTTTTGTTACTTTGAAATCTACAACCTTGCTCCGGCGAGCAGCCAGGAGGGCGGCAAATATACCATCCTCTACAAAATCATCGACGCCGACGGCAATGAAATAAAAAGCTTTCCGGAGCAGACTCGGAAAAAACCCGGCGCCTCCTCCGTAGCCGTCAACAACCTTAACGTCGTCACCTGCGTCTCCGGCGCCTATACCCTGCGCGTTCTGGTGACCGATCTGGAAACGAATGCTACGGCATCGCAGGAATGCCGGTTTTTTGTCTACCGCGAGGCCGATTTTACCCAGGGCGGCGCCGCTTTTCAAAAAGTTAAAGTCCAGGATGGGCAGGGCAGTCCCGGGCTGGATGCCAGCCGTTACGATAATATGACGGAAAAGGAGCTGGACCTCGAGTTCAATTATTGCAGCTATATAGCCACCCGGGAAGAGCGAAAAACCTGGAAAAAGTTGAACCTGGAAGGGAAACGGGAATATATCAAGGAATTCTGGGCGAAACGCGACAATACGCCGGGCACGCCGGCCAATGAATTCAAGGCCGAATACCTGGGACGCGTCCAGTTGGCGAACACCATATATCGCGGCACATTCGTCGACGGCTGGAAGACCGATCGCGGCCGCGTCCTGCTTGTTTATGGCAAGCCGGATGAAATCGAACGCTTTCCCGGCACAAGCGACTCCAAGGAATACCATATCTGGCACTATTACTCCATCCAGGGCGGCGTCTATTTTGTTTTTGCGGATAAAAGAAATATGAGCGATTTTGAGCTCGTGCATACTACGGCGCGCGGCGAATTGTATGACCCCGACTGGCCGCGATGGGTGCAGCCGAATTATTGACTCGAACAACCGCTCAAAACGAGCGGTTTTTTTTTACAGTATGCGGCGACAGGACGCGAAAACACAAAAAATCTTTTGGAATTTAAAAACAACCGTTTATATTGTTTACAACGACACAAAGGAGCATGACGGGGCGGCAATCTTGAACGATGCAAGATATTAGAGATCAAAAATACAAAGAGACCTTTGAGGCGACCGTAGCGCAAATTACTATGCGTCGCCGTTTGTACAAAGAATTCACCCTGCAGGAGCTGCAAAAGTTATTGGAAACCGCTTATATCAACCAGGGAAACGAGTGGGGCGGTAAGGGGTCATTGCAGGATATTGTGCAGGAGGCAACAATTGCCGCTTTTGAATATTTAATCGCGGAATGGCAAGAGAGCAAAGGCAAGTGAAAATGATCAAAGGAGAGGAAGCAAAGCATGCGAAGAGTTATGTCAATCATACTCGGTGGAGGTCGCGGCACCCGACTTTATCCCTTAACAAAACTTCGAGCCAAACCGGCCGTGCCGATTGCCGGCAAATATCGCCTGATTGACATTCCCATCAGCAACTGCATTAACTCCGGACTCGAGAAAATATACGTTCTGACGCAGTTTAATTCCGCCTCTCTCAACCGGCATATCAGCTTGACTTACAATTTCGGCCCTTTTTCCGGCGGCTTTGTCGAGGTGCTGGCGGCGCAGCAAACGCAGGACAGCGAGGCCTGGTTTCAAGGCACGGCGGACGCCGTGCGCCGCGTGCTTCGTTACGTACAAAGCTACAATATCGATGAATACCTCGTCTTGTCAGGCGACCATTTGTACCGCATGGATTACCGCAAATTCATCGAACAGCATCGAGAGTCGGACGCCGATTTGACCATTCCGGTCATCGCCGTGGAGGAAGAAAAAGCCGGCGATTTCGGATTGATGAAGACGGATGAAAATAACAACGTCGTCGAGTTCCGCGAAAAGCCGTCGGGAGACGCCCTGCG
>JAJRST010000183.1 GCA_024278645.1 bacterium
AGAAAAGCCTGCGCGTAAAGACTGGCGGAGATGAAAAGAAAAACGATGGATGCGAGAACTTTCATGAGCAACCTCTTGTTGGAATGGGAACCGCGAATTTCGCGAATTCATACCAAATTCCAATTCGCGAAATTTGCATAATTGGCGAAATTAGCGGTGAGTTTTTAAATTCGTGTTCATTCGTGAAATTAGTGGTCAAGTTCATGCAAAAGTTGATCTTTGATCACCAGCAACGCTTCGCCCAGATTGTCGACAACGGCGTTGGCCATGGAAAGGTCGAGCCGTTCATTGTAGGGCTGCCTCAGGGCGATGCAAAAACAACCCGCCGCCCTGGCCGAGCGGATGCCGCTCAACGAATCCTCGATGACCAGGCAGTTTTCCGGGGCGGCGGCGATCTTGCCCGCCGCCGTCAGGTAGGGTTCGGGATGCGGCTTTTTATGCGTCACATCGTCGCCGGTGACCACGGCCTGAAACGCCGTTTCCGGCGCCAGCGGGGCTCGCTCGCCAATTTTGGCAAAGACGACGTCCACATGATGCCGCGAGGATGTGGTGCACAGGGCCGTCGGCATCTTCCGTTGTCGCGCCAGGTCGATGATCCGCCAAAAGCCCGGCTGCGCGTCGATGCGAGCATTCGTAAATACCTGTTTGTAAATTTCGTTGAACCGACGGCGTATCTCCTCGGTACGGATGTCGACGCCGAAATCGTTGCGAATGTCGTCCATGTTTTTGTCGAACGGGTGTCCGACAAATTTGTATTGGTATTCATCCGTCAGCGGGATGTTCAGCGGGGCGAACACCCGGCGGAAAACGCTGAAAACAATGGGCTCCGTATTGACGAATACGCCGTCCATGTCAAAAATAATGGCCTTGCGGATAATGTCGTCTCCTGTTGAATAATGTCGGCTCGATGAAGAGTGATTTTTTCACAAAAAGATTATAAAGAAAAAAAATGCCATAATCAAGCAGCGTTCAAGGCATGGCGACAATTTTGTTCCCCCTCTCTTACGGGAGCGCCTGAAGATGGGTCCCACTTGTAAAAATGATGTTTTGGATTCAATTTTAGCGATCTTGAAAAGTGGACCCCATCTTTAATTTTAATTTGCTTTTTTGCAAATTAATTTTAGATTCCTAATGGATATATTCATGCTTTGAATTAATTACCCCTCGATACCACTCGCCTCATCAAACCGGCGTCATCTTGGGCCTGAATAGCGACAATAAGTTTGATCTTTTTATGACCAGGGAGGACAGTTATAACATGGCAGAATATCGCGTTCTCACGAAAGCTGAAATCGCAGCCCTTGAGCAAAACGGCTGCTCCGCCGAGTCCTGGGATGCGGTGCAAGTCGTCGGCAATTTTGATCCGACGCGCGTCGTCAATTCGCACTTTTCCGGCGAAACGCTTCTCGGGGCTTTTACGGAGAAAATCAACGTCGACGGCATTGACAGGGCGTGCGGCATTTACAACGCTCGCCTTCACGAGTGCGTCGTCGGCGACAATGTTCTCATTGATCGCATCGGTTCGGCGATTATAAATTATCATATTGAAGATAATGTCATTATTGAGGATGTCTTTATGCTTCGCGCCGAAAGCGGCGCGCAGTTTGGCGCCGGCGTTCGCGTTTCCGTGCTCAATGAGGCCGGCGGTCGCGAGGTCATCCTCTTCGACGATCTCAACGCCCAGATCGCCTATATGCAGGCGCTTTTCCGGCATGATGAACAATTTCAGGAAAAGCTGGAAAGCATCATCCTGCAAAACGTGGATGCGGCGCAACATGCCTACGGCGTCATTCGTCGCGGCGCCGCCGTAAGGAATTGCGGCAGCATCAGGAACGTTCACATCGGCGAGGACGCGCAAGTAATCGGCGCCGTGGAGTTGAGCAACGGCACGCTGCTCAGTTGCCCCGAGCATCCGAGCGTCATTGGCGCCGGGGCGACGGTGCATAATTTCATCATTGCCGAAGGGGCGCATGTCGACGGCGGCGCCACGCTGGAAAATGTCTATGTCGGCCAGGCGACGCGGATCGGCAACCAGTTTACGGCGGAAAATGCGCTGTTTTTCGCCAATTGCGAAGGGTTCAATTCCGAGGTCAATTCCATTTTCGCCGGCCCCTATTCGGTCACGCACCACAAATCGACGCTGCTCATCGCCAGCCTGTTTTCCTTTTACAACGCCGGCAGCGGCAGCAACCAGAGCAACCACATGTACAAACTCGGGCCGGTGCACCAGGGCATTTTCGAGCGCGGCAGCAAGACCGGCTCTTTTTCCTACGTTTTGCTGGAGAGTCACGTGCCGGCCTTTGCCACGATCATTGGCAAGCATCTGACCAACATCGATGCGCCAAACCTGCCGTTTTCCTATTTTGTCGAAAAGGCGGGCGTGTCCTATTTGACGCCGGCGATCAATCTTTTCTCCGTCGGCACAACGCGCGACGAAACAAAGTGGCCGGCGCGGGATCGACGCCGGGCCAACAACAAACGGGATTTCATCAATTTCGATGTGTTCTCGCCCTATACCATTGAAAAGATGCGCCGCGGCCGCGCCGAGCTTTTGAAGCTTTACCAGGAGACGCCGCGGGAAAAGAACATGATCGTTTACGGCGGCGTGCAGGTGAAGCGGTTGATGCTGCGCAAGGGCGCCAAGTATTACAGCTTTGCCATCGACCGCTATCTCATCGGCAAGGTGATGGACAGGGTGGAGCAAGCCCTGGATGCGGACGCCTCCTGGGATGCGGTAAAAAAGAATTTGACGGCGGCGGACGGCGAAAATGTGAGCGAGTGGTTGGATATCTCCGGTCTGTTGACTTTGAAAAGCCGGATCGATGCATTGTTGCAACGAGTCAAGGACGGCCGCATGGCGTCGCTTTCGGATCTGATGGCCGAGCTGTCGGCGATTTACGAATCATACGCGGATGACGAGTGGCGCTACGTGGCCTACGCTTTCAAGAGCGAATACGGCATGGCGCCGGCCGACTTGACGCCGGAGGATTTCGCCGGGCTGCTGCAAAAATGGTTGAACGCCGCCAATTCCATCGCCTCGCTCACCCTGGACGATGCGGAAAAAGAGTTTGCGGATTTCGCCCGTATCGGCTTTGGCCTCGGGTTTGACGAGGAGGATCGCCAACGGGATTTTCTGGCCGTGCGCGGTTCAACGGAGACAAACGCCGTTGTGCAAAAGCTGCGTCGTGGAAAAGATGCCATCCAACGACGGGCGCAAAAAATGGAGCAAAAGCTGGCAACGCTAAAATAAACAAAGGTAAAATAAATAAATTCTAAAGGAGGCAAAATGAAGCGCGAGGAAATTGCGGAGCGCGTGATAAAGGTGACCGCGCGTGAACTGAATCAAAAAGCAGAAGATATTAAAGAGAGCGACCGTTTCGCTTACGAGCTGGGCGCCGACTCGCTCAAATCAATCGAACTGGTGGCCGCCTTTGAGGAAGAACTTGACCTTGATCTTGATGAAGACGAGGCGTTAAAAGTACAAACCGTCGGCGGCGCCATTGACTTTTTTGCAAAGCTGTTGCCCGAATAAAAATAAGGAGATTTCCATTATGAAAGAATATCCATTGCAAGATATATCGGAACCCAACCTGTTAAAGGATATGTTCCCCTATTCGCTGCCGCCGCTGATAAAGTTCGAAGCGCCGATAAAAGAGATGATCGACGGCAAGGAGGTCGAAATTGATCCGCGCGACGTGGTCACGCGCGATATCCATATCACCGACACCACCTTTCGCGACGGCCAGCAGGCGCGCCCGCCCTATCAAAAGGATCAAATGGTCAAGATTTTTGAAATGCTGTCGCGTCTCGGCGGACCGAACGGCGTGGTGCGGCAGACCGAGTTTTTTCTCTACACCAAGAACGATCGCGACACCCTGGATGCCTGCCGCAATCTCGGGCTGCGCTATCCCGAAATCACCGGCTGGATTCGCGCCAATATCGCCGATTTTCGTTTCGTCAAGGAAATGGAACTGAAGGAAACGGGCATGCTCACCTCGGCGTCCGACTATCACATTTTCCACAAGCAAAAACAGACGCGGCAGCAGGCCATGGATCAGTAC
>JAJRST010000184.1 GCA_024278645.1 bacterium
AAATCTTATCACTCGATAATGAGATCAGAGGTTCGAATGAAGTCCATTAAAATGATGCTGTTTCTTTTTTTCATAACGGCTTTGGCGAGTTCCGCTTTTGCGCAGCGAAGAGGCATGGCGGCGCCGCAACGTCATAATATGTTCGGTCGGGATCTGTTTGCATATCGATATTATAATTTTGCGGACACGACCGACGAGCGGAAAAGCCGGATGGAGTTCCACGTGGGCGTTGTAAACGACCTGCTTACTTTTATAAAATCCGACAAAGGAATATACAAAGCTCGTTACGAAGTGGCCGTCGTCATTTATGACAAAAAAAAGGAGCCCATTGTTGAGAAATCCGTATCCGGTCGCGTGACCGCGCACACCTTTGCCGAAACCAATTCTCGCACCAATCCCATGCGCCATTCCATAAGCGTCAGCCTGCGTCCCGGCCGCTACAAGGGTTTGCTGCAACTGACAGACCTCGAAACCGATGAAAGCCTCACCAAGGAATTGGAGCTGACATTCCGGGATTTTCGTCGCGATAAAGTGCATTTGAGCGACATTATGTTCATCGACAAGATCGACACCACCGATTCCGGAGTCGTCTACACGCCGAACCTGTCCCATGTTTTTGACAATGTCAATTCCGCGTTTGCCGCTTATATTGAACTTTATCCCCCGGCAACAGGCAAGGATGTGGAAGCGCAGTTGAGCATCTTCGACGCCAAGGGCAAAAAGCTTTACACGACGGGCAAAAAGTATCCCTCGGGACTCTATACAGTGTCCGAGGTCATTCCATTCCGGGAACATCTGGCCAAACCGGGCGAGTATTTCTTTGTCGTCGGCGTCAAATCCGGGCGCCAAACCGCCAAAATTCAACGCAGGTTCAGCGTTATCTGGGGCAACATGCCGCTGGCCAAAGACAACCTGGATGTCGCCATTGAACAGCTTGCCCTGGTCGCTCATAAAAAAGACATAGAAGCCATGCGCAAAGCCGACGAAGAAGAACGAAAGAGGCTGTTTGATCAGTTTTGGGCGCAGCGCGACCCCACGCCGCAAACGCAGAAAAACGAGCTCAAGGAAGAATTTTTCAGACGCGTGGATTTCGCCAACCGCAACTTTACCGAAATCGCCTCCGGCCGCTCCGGTTGGCAAACAGACCGCGGCAGAATCTATATCGTCTATGGCCCACCCGACCAGGTGAATCACAGCGATGCTGAAATAAACATGCCGTCTACTGAAATCTGGTTTTACGACCGCCTGGGACGCAAATACTTTTTTGCGGACCGCACCGGCGACGGCGTCTACCGGCTTGTCAAAGTAGAGTGAACAATGGCGCCCCCATTTTGTTGCAGTTGCAAGGTGATGGGGGCGCTTTTCTCCTTCTCCCGCCGTAACCTCTTTTCCCCCTTGTAAGCTAAAATCACCACAGTGCATTGTTTTAACAGACGTTAAGCTGCATTAAGATGTCTTGCTTTTGTGTTAATTTAATGTAAAGTATTGGCACGCAATTTGGCATATAATCAATAAAGTGGTCCCCAATTTTATTGTTTTGAGGTTACAAATGAAAGCTGATTTGCACATACATTCCATATATTCACAGGACGCCATCTCCAAACCGCGGACTGTTCTTGAAATGGCGACGGAACGCGGCGTCGATATCATTGCCATAACCGACCATAATGCCGCGCAGAGTTGGCGCGATTTTGCATACGAGGCCAGGCGATTCCCCGTCCGGGTCGTTTTCGGGCAGGAGATCAAACTGGTAAACGGCAAGTACAACGACGGCGAGCTGCTGGGCCTGTTCCTCAGTCGTCCAATCCAGAGCGCCACGGCGGCTGGCGTCATCGCTGAAATTGCGGAACAAGGCGGCATCGCTGTGATCGCCCATCCTTTTTGCGATCGCAGAAGCGAATTTCGCGCTTTTGATCAAATCGACGACTGGTCGCGCATCGCCATCGAAGCGCGCAATGGCCGCACCTTTAAAAAACGCGACAACGAGATGGCCGAAAGCCTGGCCGAGCGACTCGCGCTGCCGGCCACGGCAGGCAGCGACGCGCACACGCCGTTCGAGATCGGCAGCGTGTATATTGAATTCGACGGAAAAAACATCGATGATTTGAAACGGGCTATTCTTCATCGGGACGTCCGCATTGGCGGCGAACCGTCAAGCGCTATTTTCACATTGTTGTCCGGCTTTGGCCGGTTTGGCATTTCCGTATAACCTCCTTGCAAGTCATCGCCTTGCCCATGCTTTATAAATTCCCTCCGCATTAGCAGTCTCTCCATTCATTTAAATAATTTCTTGATACTGTGATGCCCTTTTTTGTATATTCGAGTTGGTAAAAAGATCGCCAGAGGGAGATGCTGCAAGCCATACTGCCGTCATTTAACGGGATCATGATAACAAGAGGAGCGAGACCGCCTTTTATCGGAGTTTTCGAGTGCCAAAGTATTTTATTTTTATATGCACAGTCCTATTGCTTTTCAACCTGCGTTGCCAGGAGTCGGAACGCAGAAAACACATTGTTATTATTTATCAATTCGAACACCCGGCCATCGCCGCAAGCTTTGTCAGCGCGGCGGCAAGAACGGCCGACTCGCTTGGCATTCGCGCCGACCTCGTCGACGGCGCTGCAACGCCAACGGCGGCCGTGTTGGATACGCTTTTTTCTCATATCGACGGCATTGCAGCGTCCGCCAATCTGCAAAACTAGCCGCTTGCGGCGGCGGTTGCAAAAAAGAAAAGAACGCCCATCATCCGGTTTGATGAACGGGTTGATTCGGGTCGCAATTTTTACAGCGCCGGCCGCAAGGCGGGACGATTTATTGTGGAAAAGTTTGGCGCCAGCGGCCGTTTCGGCATTTTGACATCGTCGCTCGATAATGTCCACACCAATGAGAGCATCCGCGGCTTTCGCGAGGAGTTGATGACAAGTCGCAACAAATGGCGGCAGGTGAATATCATCACTTTTGGCGACGACCCGGGGAGAGCGTTGCAGCAGTTCCGTCGCCTGAATCGCTTTGGCGCCCGAACCGTTTGGTTCATGGCTGATGGGAACCGGACTTTTTTCAACAGGTTAAAAGATTACAAAAAAAACAACTATTTTATCACCGCGGACTTGCACGCAAACAAAAATAGTATTACTTTACTGCAAGAGGGCGTCCTGGACGCCATCGCAACAAGAGACGTCAAGGAATTGGGCAGGAGCTGCGTTGTTGAACTTGCCAAAATATTTGCAGAACAAAATGATGCCGGCGCGTGTAAATTCAAGGCCGCGGTTGTAACGATAACCGCGGACGGCATCCGATTTCAGTGATGTAAGGCCCCATTTCACAAGGAGAGCAGGGACGCTATGAAAATTTGGAAAAATTCAAAGTCATGGACTTTTGGCGATATCATCTTATCCTGGAGGCATTGCGACGTCTCCAGGTTCTTCTGGAAAAAATTATCCTGGCTGCTGGGCGGCTTTGTTTTTGGCATTCTTACGTCAATTTTCTTCCTGGCCATAAAGCAGCCCGACTATGCGCAACCGATGGCGCGGGTGGTGTTTTTTGTCGTTTTTTTGACCGGCGTGGCAAGCAATTTTTACCGGGCAGTGGTTTATGGCTTTAAATACAGCATCACGCCGACCGCTCTTGTTTATTCGCATCCCTTTTTCGGTTATGAAAAGCTCGGCGCCTTGCTGGGAACGCGGGACAAGCCTTTTCGTCAAACCTATTATTATATGCCCTGGGAGGAGGTCAAGGAAATACGAGAACATCCCAAGGGCATTGCTCTAGTTTTGAAAAACGAGGAGGTTCTCGAAATTCCCGTTGTTTCCGTCAAAAAGTTGACGGTTAACCTGAATCTTAACCAACCGACGCGTAAGGAAAAAGGGGCGTCAAAGTCCGAAAGATTCGCTTATGATAAAGCTGTGCAGCGCATGGTGCTGCAAACGGCCAGGGAAGCGCGAAAATACATTTTAAACAAGTCGTAAATATATTTTTGAAAGAAGATCATAATGCCGCACAGAATTACGCCTCTCGACGTTCAATCATTCGCCACAAAAGAAATTTATCTCAAAGGCGAACGAATTTTTGAAAACAATCTTGTTAAAAATCGTTTTCAAACCAATTTTGGCCTGAAAGCGACCGTGCGCGATAAAAAGAATTTTCATGTGGAGATGATCGTCGATAATGAGCAGCTTTTCGGGCGCTGCACCTGCCATGTGGGCAACAGTCCGTGCGAGCACCAGGTGGCGACGCTGCTCTCCTGGTTGAACGAACCGTCCTCTTTTGTCAGCTACCAGACGCTGCGCAAGGCGATTAAATTGAAAGACAAAAATGCGCTCGTCGACATTCTCATCAACCTTTGCGAGGCCTTTCCCGACCTGAGTCGATTGTTCTCCCACGCCCCGGGCGCCGACGAGCTGCAGCAGATACGGGAGGATGTCGCCGATATTTTCGATTTCCCGCACACCGAAAAAATCGATCCGCAGGAAATCGTCGCCTCGTTTCAGATTCTTTTCATTCGCGCTAAAATATTGCGCGGCGAGGGCAAATGGGATCACGCGCGCAGCATCTATTTTGAAGTGCTGCACCGCATCCTGGCGCTCATCGACAGTCGTCAGTTGAGCGCTCCTTTCCCGGATGGCCTGATCACCGACATTGCCGACGACTATGAGGAGCTCGCCACCAGCGCTCCAAATTTCGAGGAACACAGGCAAACCATTGCCAATGAAGTTGAAGAACTGCTGCATCATGATTCGGCTGAAAATGAAGGGGTGTATCTGGATCAGCTAAAGGAAAAGTTGGCAGAATAAAAGTTGAGGAAACTCTCTCGGAAATTGATTCGGTTAAGCAGCGCCGAAATCATTCACACCTGGTTTGAAATAGCGCACATGCAATCTTGTTTGGTCTGATATTTGTATTTTGTATACCGAAAGCAACAAAAACGCTTGTTTTGGTGAACCGCCTAGCCATTTTTCGGACCAAAGTGTTTACCTTACGCCACAAATATCAACCAGGGAGTATCTAACAAGGAGAAAAGTGATGCAAAAGTTTATTGCAACGAGTTCGATTTTTTTGATTGTAACGCTGCTTTTTCTTGGCTGCGGCAAGGACAACCCGGTCGCGCCCCAGGAACCCGAACATCTCGGCGCGGAAGGCTGCGTGATCAAGCAGGGTGATGTAGAAGTCGTGCGCGCGGAAAAGGGCAAGGTGACGGGCGGGTTGGTCGTTGAA
The DNA here is from genome assembly GCA_024278645.1 of bacterium. Taxonomy (GTDB): domain Bacteria; phylum Zhuqueibacterota; class Zhuqueibacteria; order Residuimicrobiales; family Krinioviventaceae; genus JAJRST01. The sequence continues at coordinate 5,212 of JAJRST010000184.1, forward strand.
GAACGCGTGCAATCGCCGGCGCTCGGCTTTTATCTTATCGCCAAGGACGGCAAGCTCTTTAATCCGGAAAGCGAAGAGTATCTCTTTTCCTGGACCAGCAAAAAACCGGATATCGCCGACGCGGTGCAATATGAAACCGGCGGCGCCTGGAACTTTCATGTCAAGGGGTTTGACGTCGGCCAGACCAGCATCGTATTTAAAGTCTTGCACGGGGATCACGATGATTTTGTCTCGCTCGACATTCCCATTCAAGTGACGCCGGGCTCCGGCGGCGGACTGGGCAAGTAATACAAAAGGCGACGCTTGCGTCGCCTTGTGCACCTGTTGACAGGTGCATGCTCGGCCACATGCGGGAGTGCGGCTTTTTTTATCAGAATAAGCTCCATCCGTTAATTGTTACCTTATCATCCGTTCCTTGGCATATCTTGATTCGTTCAGATCATGCGTATGCGTCAATAAATAAATTTTTTGAATGTTAACGTGAAAGCAAATTAAAAGACTTGCCTGTATTGTAACGAGCTATAATATCAGTGATTTGTTGATTGCATTGTCGAGTTTTTCCGGGCGTAACAAAATGGCTTCTGGCTCAGCCCATCACTATCGTACAGGGGTAAGCGGGGTTTCAGTTCAAGGACTGAAGGTTTACAATGAAGCAATGAAAAATGCAAAGCACCATGTCGATTTGTACTGATGTGATTGTTCAACGCCGTTAATATTTCATCCTGAGGAACTGCAATGAAAAAGCCGACTATTAGCGTCAAAATGGGCATTTTTTACCTGCTTTTTATCACAGTTTTTTTATCCATCCTCATCCCCAACTCTTTATGGATTCATGCGACAATAGACCACTACCAGGAAGAGATCGCTGATCTTAAAAAAGCATCCTTTTTACAACAACAAGCGGCGGTTCGGGAAGAGGTGGGTGATATTCTCCATTATATTTATTACAAAAGACAGTTTGAAAGCGACAGACCGCTAGAAAAGATCCAGGATGAAATCCTTGATTACCTTGCAACATTGCGGTTTGGCAATGGGGGGTATTTTTTTGTGGTTCGTTACGATGGTCAGGCCTTGGTCTTCGAAGGCAAGCGAGTGCAAGGGGAGCTCGATCTCCGCAACGTGACGGACACGACAGGAGTACGTCTGTTTGATGTAGCGCTGACATTGGCGCAAAAACCCGGCGGCGGCTATCATCATTACTTTTACAAAAAGCTTGACGGCGATACTCCGCAACCCAAGATCTCTTACGTTGTCGGCATTCCTGATTGGCAATGGATCGTTGGCGCCGGCGATTACCTGGATGACGCCTCCAGAGAAGCCGCTATTATCCAGGCAAGAATGACGCAAAACCTGAAGAGTGAAATTTTCAGAGCGGTGCTCCTCCTTGTTCTCTTTATTTTTATTCTTATTTTCCTCTCCACGGTGGTATCCATGCAGCTTGACAAGCAATTCACTTTGTTTCGCGATT
>JAJRST010000185.1 GCA_024278645.1 bacterium
GTCGCCGGATCGATTTCGGCATAGAAAAAAGTGATAAACTTGTCAAAGTTGGTGTTGGCGTAAATGAGATCATTCAACCGGCCGACAATGGAGCGAATGTCCATGCCGGTCTGCACCAGGGTATGCAAGCCGGCGTGCAGGTTGGACATCAACAGGGAGGCGCCGACGCCTTTGCCGGAGACGTCGCCGATGGCGAGCACCAGGCGATGCTCATCCGAGAGGAAGCAGTCAAAATAGTCGCCGCCCACCTGACGCGACGGGATGTTAAGACCATAGATTTCAAGGCCCGGTATTTCCGGGAAAGAACCCGGCAGCAGCCGCTGCTGAATTTCCCGGGCGATGGCGATTTCCTCTTCAAGCCGCTCCTTTTCCAGGGCCTCCTGAAACAAATGGGCGTTTTCCAGTGAAATCATAACCCGGTTGCTCAGCGTGGACAGGAATTCCAGTTCATCCTCTTTGTACGGGCGCCGGGACATTTTAGGGCCGAGAAAAAGCACGCCGCGCGTCTCCTCCTGGATGCGCATGGGCACGGCGACCTGAAAGCCCCGTCTGCGCCAGGGCGAGAATTCATCGTCCCCATCATCGGCGATCATCCTGGGAGCGACGAGATCGATCAGCGCCTTGTCCGGGTCGGCGGCATCGTCCTCGTGCACGGCTTCCGGCTTTACCTCTGCGCCCTTGCTGACGGCCAACTCCATTTTCCCATCTTTTTGCAGGTAAATCAACATTTTATTGACGGCCATTTCGCCCATGATGGTAAAAACCAAAATATTGAGAATCTTGTCCGGATCCAGGGTGGAATTCAATTCCTTGCCGATATCGAACAGCGTGTTTAATTCCTGCACCTTTTTATCCAGGCGGCGATTTACCTGCTCCAGGCGCTGGAACATGACGGCGTTTTCAATGGCCGAGGCGGCAATATTGGAGAGGGAGGTGAGAAACTCGAATTCATGCGCGGCAAAATCCTGTTTGGTAATTTTAGGCCCAAAGCATATCGCGCCGACCATGTGATTGGCGCTGAGCATGGGCACCACCAGTTCGATGCCCAGGGAGAGCAGAAACTCTTTGTTGGAACAGGCTTCATCGGGAATATCGCGCAGCAGCGACGGCTCTTTAAATGGATGCTCGAAATATATTTTTTTCTCCAGCAGTTCGGACGACAAACCCTTGACGACTTTGATGACAAAGCCGCCCTTTTCATCGGCGGCAAGCGCCAGGCCGCGACTGATCAACATTCGCCCCATCGGCGTTAAAAGGCAGTTGTTGAGAACGCTCTTTACATCAAGTGAAGCGTTCAGAATTTGGCTCAATTCAAAAAGCGATTTTAGCTCGACGCCTCGTTGATCCAGTTTATGTTGCAGGGATTGATTCTGATCGCTCAATTAATTTTCACCCTCCGACGATTTTACGGCGCGGGAATTCTTTTTATCGATAAAGTATTTCACCATTCGCACTTGATTTTTCACGCCGGGTTCTATTTTATAATCAACTTCATCCATCAACGTCTTCATAAGATAAATGCCCAAACCGCCGACCTTGAGTTCGGCGAGGTACTCTTTCATTTCCGGCAGTTTTATTTTTTTCGGATCAAAGCCCTTGCCGTGGTCGGTCACAATCAAGGTGAACTTGTCGTAATCGACCTTGATCAGAATATCAAGACTTTCCTTGTTGCTTTTATGCGAATAGGCGTGCTTTATGACGTTTGTGCACGCTTCATCGCACGCCAGCTCGATCTTTCCGACATCATCCTCGTTAAAGCCGACCTTTTGCGCCACTTTGGTGACAAATTCGCGTATCAGCTCCAGGTTGTCCGTTTGGCTTTGAATACGCAATTGATATTCGCTATTTGTTGTTGGCATAATATCAAATCCCATTTAGTTTCATCTCGATTTGTCGCCTTCTGCTCTCTTTTACGAAAATTTATGCGTCTTGTTTGCGAAATAATTCAACGGCTTTTCCTCGTCGTCGACAATGTCGTAAAGCGCCGGAAAGCCGAGCAGATCAAATACGCGAAATATCTTGGGCGTCATGCAGCACATTTTAATATCGCCGCCGTTTTCCCGGATATTTTCAATGCACCCCATAAAAACGCCCAGACCGGCGCTGCTGATATAGTTCAACTCGCTGAAATTGACGACAATGTTAAAACGCCCCTCTCCCATCAGCTTTTCGAACTCGCTTTCAAGTTCAGGGGCCGTATGCGCATCGAGGAACCCTTCCAAATGCAGCGTTGAATAATCATCATTATCAATCCGCTTGATACTGAATGTATCCATCTTTCCTCCGTTGTTACCGATTATCGTGCTTTTTCATCGGACTGTGCCTTTATGACGATAAACGTCAAATCGTCGTAGGCGTTTTGTCCGTCAAAGAACGAGTAAATATTATGAATAATGCTTTTTTTGATTTCCGTCGGGCTCCCGGATTTTACCTGCAAAAGCGTTTCCGCCAACCGCTCTTCTCCAAACTCGTCGCCTTTTGGATTTCGCGCTTCGGTGACGCCGTCGGTGTACAGCAGCAAGGTATCGCCCTCTTTTAATTCTATTTGCATCTGCTCCAGCGTCCTCTCGAAAACCGTCCCCGCATCCAGGCCGACGCCGAGCCCTCGCGGTTCGAGCAGCCGCGGCTGCTCGTCATGGCTGTTGACGAGAAACAGGGGGCAATGACCGGCGCGGCAAAAGGTAAAGCGTCTGTCCTGCGCGTCAAGAATCCCGTAAATCAAACTAATGAACGTCTTGCGTTCAAAGTTCCTGTACAGCGTTTCATTGGCGGCGACGAGCATGGCCTTGGGCGACCGCACTTCCTTGGCCAGCGCCTCCATGATGCCTTTTACTTCCGCCATGTAAAACGCGGCGGAAGGCCCCTTGCCGGAGACGTCGCCGATGACCACGCCAAGCTTGCCGTCGCCCAGCTCGAAAAAATCATAATAATCGCCGCCTACCTCATTCGCGGTGATGCAGACGGCGTCGATTTCGATGCCCTGGATTTTCGGCATGTGTTTCGGCAGCAGCTTCATCTGCGCTTCGTGAGCGATGCGCAGCTCCTGTTCCAGGCGTTCCTTGATGATCGATTCTTCTACAAGACGGGCGTTTTGCACGGCAATGGCCGCCTGGTCGCTAAAAGCGCGCAGCATCTCGGCGTCATCCTGCTCAAATCCGAACTCTTCTTTTTTTGCGGCATAAAGGAAGCCAAGGATGCGATCGGAGGCGATCATCGGCACGGCCATGAGCGAGCCGATATCCTTTTTCCATTTTTTAACGGAGCGCACCAGCTCGGCCTTGCTCGCCTGATTAAAAAGCATGGTATCTTTTGTCCGCGACAGTTTGTCGACCAAGCGACCGTCTGTCGACGCCTTCCATTTTTGGCGTTCACTTTGCGATAAATTCCTGGAGGAGATTAGGGCGAGCTTGCCGCTTTTCGGATCGTAAAGTTCCAGCCAGGCGAACTCGCTCTCCGCCACCTCGGAAGCCAGTTTAATAATCGTTCGCACCAGCTTGGCCCAGTCAAATTCGGAACTCAAGGCGCGGCTCAAATCCTGCAGCGATTGCACCTGTTGCATTTTGCGATCATAAATCTTGGCGGTTGGCAGATGCGACAGCAACGCCAGAAATGAAGTGACCAGGTATATGGTGAGAAACACCATGCCCATTTCGATAAAGCGCTCCAGCAATGGGCTGAAGGACATGATAGGGTTGATATCCCGGAATCGCGACAGAAAGCCGATCTGAACCGGCGTTAAAATAAGACCGCCCCAAAAACAGCCGAGTTTTTGCTTTTTATTTAAATAATTAATCCAGCCGACGCGAAACGAATTGATGACCGCAAAATTAATGAAAATAAACAGCAGCACATAGTTCAGGTATTTCAGCAGCGTACTGTCCAGGGCGGATTCGGAATAGTACTCGGGAACGCTGGCCAGGGAGTAAAGCAGCAGAACAATCATCAACCAGGTAAAATTTCTCGCCGTCGTGCGTTTTCGTTTGACATAGATCAGGTTTCGCAGCGTACCAAGGGCGATGAGAATAAAGACGACGGCAAAGAAAGCCCAGGAGATAATAAAAACGGCGTCCGCCAGGCTGGCGCTCAACACATTCTTTTCAAGAAATCGTTCCTGCAACAGGCCGAGTCGTTCGTCCGATAAAAACAGAATGCCGCTGGTAATGATAATGAGAAAAAAGAGATGCCGCAGGCCGCGCAGCACATTTCTGTCCGAGGCCCATTTTTGCTTGTAAATGAGCGGCAACGAAAGAATGAGCGAAATTAAGATAAAGCCGTCACGAGTATAAATGGCGGCCAGGGAATAGACGTCGCCCGAAACGATGCCGAGATATTGCACGCAGGCGGCGATAAAAAAAGCCAAAGGCAACAGCAATGAAAGTTGATGAATGCGTCTCATTCAAATGTCCATGTTACCGGCGAATACTTTACAAGTATGCCTGCTCGCGCAGGCATATCTTTCAACTATTGTTTGCTCCATAAAGGATTGACTTCTAAGAGGATACGACATTACGCACGTGTTGTTTCCTAAAAGTACGTAACGTGCTTTAATAAAGCAAGGTAATTGTAAAAGGAGGCGCAAAACCTGAACTAAACATCTTGGTCGCCAAACACTTGCGCGGAAAAAATTTCAATCCGGGTGTCTTTATCCTTACACGCCGACGGCGGCAACCCCGCTTTGACGCATGTCTGCTCCAGAAACTCTTCCCGGCTCCAGTTATACTTTGTCGCCACCTGTGGCAGCAACAGGCCGCTGTACATTCCCTTTTTAATATAGAGTCCATGCTCTCCGACTTTGATTTCCGAGATATCCCTCACTTCCCGCAACGGCGACAACACGGAAATTTCAACCTCAATATCGGCCAGTTCATGCTCGGCGAGCGGAGGAAAACGCGGGTCGCGCAAGGCGGCGGCGGCCGCCATTTCGGCGACGGTTTCGGCCAAAGGTTTGATCGCCAGCACATAGCCGATACAGCCGCGCAACTGCCCGCCTTTGGATATGGTGACGAATGCGCCGCGCTCTTCCTTAAAGACGGGAAAATCATAGTCGAACCGTGGTTTGTCGCCGCCTTTTACCGCCCACTCGATGGATGCACGGGCGATGTGCAGCAGCGCGCGTTTTTCCGCAACGGTCAAGGGACGATCCGGTTTTTCGTCATTCATAATGCACCTCTCACTGTGTCAACAGGCTTTCATCAAAAACTTGCGTTTTATAGACCCAAAACTCCGCGCCGCTTTTCCAGGCGTTGGGCGGCAGACCGGCTTTTTGACACAAGCTGGCCATTTCTTCATCAATCGTCTTCCACCCCACTTCGACGGGCACTTCGGGCAGGTAGGTGGCGGCGCGCGCCCCCTTTCGCATGATGATGCCGTGAACGCCCATCTGAAACTCTTCCAGGCTGTTTATTTTATAGACGTTTGTCAGGTAAACCGAAATCTTTATCTTTATTTTATCAAGCTCTTCCGGCTGCAACGGCGGGAAGCGAGGATCGCCGAACGCGGCGGAAACGGCCATTTGCGGAACCAGTTTGTAAAGGGGCGCATCCGATTCGTGATGCCCAATGCAACCGCGCAGTTTCCCGCGCTCGTTGATGGTCACGAACACGCCGCGCTTTTCATTCATCACCTCGTATTTCGGCTCGAATTCGGGAATCTCGCCATGCACCATGTAATACTCGATGGCCGCCCGCGCCATGCGCAGCAGCTCTTTTTGCACCGGCGCATCGAGCGGCTCGTAGGAGATGTGCGGCGACTCTTGTCTTGGGTTCGATTTATAAACGACGATCGCGCCATAGCCGACCACATAGCCGCCGCGCTGACCGGTGACGTCGTTGGAATTGGTGCGATCGAGGAGCCTGGCCTTGTCGGCGCCGAGCGCTTTGGCGGCCACTTGCATCACAACAACCGGGCCGCCGCCGCACGCCTGGTACTCGTCCGACTGCAAGCCCTCGCACAACGCCTTCGGCGCCAGGCGGGTCATCGCCTCCAGCGTGCGGCCGCTTATCTTTTTGCAGTTGGTGTAGGACTCGCCATGATAAAGGTCGGTGCTGGCCACAAGAAGCGCCTTTTTGTTTTTTATCACTTTGGCGATGGCCTTGCCGACCCTTTTACAGGTCGGCCAATCATAGCCGCCGAGGACGATGGGGATGATTTTTGCGCCCGGAAAAAGCGTCTGGATGAACGGCAACTGCACCTCAAGCGCATGTTCGGCGCGGTGGCCGTAAATGGAAAACCGTATGTCATCGCACGAGGAGACCAGCTTTTTCGCCGCCTTTTTATCAATGGGGACGCGCCCCA
>JAJRST010000011.1 GCA_024278645.1 bacterium
CGCGACGCCCAGGTGCATGATCCCGAATCGCCTATTATAAAATTTAATATTGGCGACGCCAACTATAAGAAGAAAAAGTACGAAGAGGCGGCAAAGGAGTACGAGGCGGCCTTGAAGACGGATGATCCCATGGCCCAGGCGCAGACCTATTACAACATCGGCAACACGCTTTTTCGTATGGGCAAGCTGCCGGAGAGCATCATGGCCTACAAAGAGGCGCTGAAAATTAATCCCGATGATGAAGATGCAAAGTACAACCTGGAATATGTGCGACGCTTGTTGAAAGATCAGTCGCAAAAGCAGCAGCAGAACCAGCAGCAACAACAAAAGCAGGATCAACAGCAGCAACAACAGCAGCAGGATCAGCAAGATCAACAGCAACAGCAGGATCAACAGCAACAGCAACAGCAAAATCAAGAGCAGCAGCAAGAAGAACAGCAACAGGATCAGGAGCAACAGGACTCGGAGCAAAACGAAGATCAGCAACAGGAGCAGCAGCAACAACAGCAGCAGATGAACCCCTCCGAAGAGATGTCGAAAAAAGACGCCGAACGCATCTTGCAGGCGCTGAAGGAAGACGAGGAAAAGATGAAGGAGGCGCGCAAGCAAAAAATGCAAGGGCAGGCAAGGGTGTTAAAAGATTGGTAAAAGCCTTGAGAAAGATATTTTATCCTATAGTGCTTTTCTGGTTTGCGGCGTCGGTCATCGGCGCGGCGCAGCCGCTCTCCGTGACGACAACGGTCAGTCGCACCACTGTGGCTGTCAATCAACAGATTGTTTTTACCGTGGAATTGAGCGGTCAGGGCGCAAGTAAGATAGGACAGCCCGAATTGCCGGATATGGGCGGCTACCTGACCTTTCTCGGCTCCGGCGGAACATCGCAAAATATTTCCGTCGTCAACGGGAAAATGACGGCATCCAAGACCTTTACTTTTTATTATGTGGCCGCCAAAACAGGGACGTTCACCATCCCTCCGGTGAAAGTGACCTATAAAAATAAACTCTACCAATCCAAGCCGATTACCATAACGATTACACAATCGCCGACGGAAACGCGGAAGCAAGGCGGCAGCAGCGAGAAATTGTACGTGCGCGCCATTGTGAGCAAAAAAAGCGTCTATCAGAACGAACCGGTTATCGTCACTTACAGGATTTATGCCGCCGTAACCGTGACCGGCTACAGCATGGCGAAACTCCCGGAAACAACGGGCTTTTGGGTGGAAGATGTGGAAATGCCGCAGCAGCCGCAGGTAAAGTAACAGATCATCAACGGCCAGAGATACGTCACCGCGGATATTAAAAAGATGACGCTGTTTCCAACGTCCCCGGGGAAAAAGATCGTCGGGCCGATGACCTTGCAGTGCGAAATCAAGGAAACGACTCGTCGTCGCAGCCGGGATATGTTCGATTCGTTTTTTGACGACGCCTTTTTCGGGCGCACCGTGCGCAAAACCATCGCCTCGCCTGCCGTGGAGATCGACGTCAAACCGCTGCCGGCCGCGAACAAACCCAAGTCTTTCAGCGGCGCCGTCGGACAGTACAAGCTCAAGGCCGTGGTCGACAATACAAGCGTCAAAACCGATGAAGCCATAACCCTCAAGGTCACGATTTCCGGAACCGGCAACATTCGCATGTTGTCCAAACCGGAAGTGATAATTCCCGTCGATTTTGAGCAATACGAGCCGACGGTGACCGAGCGCATCGACCGCACCAACGGCATCATCAGCGGCAGCAAAACTTTTGAATATGTGCTTGTGCCGCGATTCCCCGGCGAGCAGCATATCAAACCCATTGTCTTTTCCTATTTTGATCCCCGGACGAAAACATACAAGACTGTGCAAACGGAGGAAATTGTCGTCAACGTCGCCAAGGGCAAGGATCAGATCGTTCGCGGCGGTGGCTCCGGCTTGAGCAAGGAGGAAGTAAAGTACGTGGGGCGGGATATTCGCTTTATTAAAATGAGCTCGGATGACTTCAAGCCCACCGGCTACCGTTTGTACAAGAGCTTTATTTTTTACCTGTTTTTACTGTTGCCGCTGGCGGCCCTTGGCATTGCTTTTATTTACCAAAAGCACCTTGAAAAGTTGAGCGAAAACGTGGCTTACGCGCGCAGTCGCAAGGCGAATGCCCTGGCCATGAAGCGTCTGAGCAAAGCAAGGTCGCTGTTGAAAGAGGAAACGCAAAAAGAGTTCTTTGCCGAGGTTTCCAATGCCCTGGCCGGATTTGCCGCCGACAAGTTGAATATGTCCAAGGCGGGCCTTATCAGCGACGAGCTGGAAAAAGAATTCAAAAAACGTCACATTAATGAAGAGTTGACAAAAGAGTATTTCGACCTGATTCGTCTGTGCGACTTTCAGAGATTTGCTCCTTCCAGCGTCAGGCGTGAGGAAATGGAAGAGTCATATCAGGCGGCGAAAAAAGTCATCATTAAACTGGAAAAAGCGTTATAAGATGAAAGCTCGAGTGTTATTTGTTTTACTTTTAGTCTCTCTTGGGTTTGCCGACCAGGCAGACTATTTGTTTCAGCAAGGCGTGCAGGCTTATGAAAGCGGCGACTATGAAAAAGCAATCGAGAGCTTTGAGACCCTGTTGCAACACGGACAGGAGAGCGCTGCTTTGTATTACAATCTCGGCAACGCCTACTATAAAACAGGCCACATCGCCAAATCGATCATTAATTACGAGCGCGCGTTACGAATTGATCCGAACGATGAGGACGTCGTCTTTAATTTGCAGGTCGTGCGGCTTCGAGTCGTCGATAAAATTCCGACGCCGGAACTGGATTATGTTTTCAAGAAATGGCAAAGCG
>JAJRST010000186.1 GCA_024278645.1 bacterium
GGGATGGCCGCCCGCGTGTTGCGGAACATGACGCGTCCGATGCCGTAGCGGTCGATGATCTGCTGTACAAGACGGTCGCGTTCAGAGGTCTGCAAAGCTCTTGTCAGGCTTTCCTGAAAATCGGTCTGCGAAGCAAGCTCCTTTAAAAGGCTTGCTTCGGAAGAATTCAACGGTTCTCCCGACAAAATTTTATTGGCGATTTCGGCAATTCTCCGGTAGTGAGCGGCTTCTTGCAAAAAGCTGTCATAGTCGTTATAGCGGGAGGGATCGAGCAGCTTGAGCCGGGCAAAGTGGCCGCGGTGGCCCAACTGCTCCGGCGTGGCGGTGAGCAGCAGCAGTCCTCTCGTCCGCTGCGCCAGTTGCTCGACAAGTTGATATTCTTCCGTGTCCTCCAGAATATGATGCGCCTCATCGATGATGACCATGTCCCAGCCAGCGTCGACGGCCTGACGCGACAGCGATTCATCGGCGCTCAGAAAATCGAGACTGCACAAAATCAATTGCTCGTCCTTGAAGGGATTGCGGTTCTTGTCCGCCTCGAGCAGCGAGTTCACATAGTCGTCGTCAAAAATGCGAAACACCAGGTTGAATCGGCGCAGCAGTTCGACGAACCACTGGTGCACCAGCGATTCCGGCACGATGATCAAGGCCCGCTCGATGCGGCGGCTGAGCAGCAGCCGATGCAGGATGAGGCAGGCTTCGATGGTTTTGCCCAGGCCGACTTCGTCCGCCAGCAGGACGCGCGGTTCGCGGCGGGAGGTCACTTGCGAGGCGACGTAAAGCTGGTGCGGGATCAACTCCATGCGCGCGCCGACAAAGCCAAAGGCCGGGGACTTGCGATGCTGCGCTCGCCAGTGCAGCGCCCGCACGCGTAAATTAAACAGCGCATTCGTGTCGTAAAAACCGCTAAAGAGCCGTTCCCTTGGCGAAGAAAAGCTGAACACGCTGTCCAGCTCCTGTTCCGCGACGCGTTGCTCGCCGCAGATATAGGTGAGCAAGCCGTCGGATTCTTCTATCGCCGTCACACGCAGCGTCTTGCCGCTAGTCGTTTTTACGTCGTCATCGACGTCAAATTGCAGGCGTTTGATCGGCGCCGTGGCCGTGGCGTACTGTCGCTCCGTGTCGCTGGCCGGAAAGCGGATGCGGATGCGACGTGCTGATATTTCGGTAATGACGCCGACGCCCAGCTCCGGCTCCATTTCGCTGATCCATCGCTGACCGATGGCAAAGGTTTTCAAAGTGAGACGCCTTTCAGGATATCAAAGCCGAGTTTGGTTTTTTACAAGAGTGAAATATAAGAAATTTTTGCCTGTAAATAAAGAACATCGTGTGCGACGCTGCATTTGGCGATAAAAATCTCTCGTCGCCACGCCCGGCGTGGTGATGCATTTTGGGACGCAGAGCGTCCGCCAAGGCATTCCTGCGCCGATTGCGGGAAAGAGAAACCGGGATGCGAAATTATTGTTCTTGATGTCGTTGTCTTGAAAAAGCACTCCACAACAAGGCGAGCAGCGCCGCCGCCATGATCGCTCGTAAAATCCACAATGTGGCGGTTGCAAAAAGAACGGCCGGCGCCAGGGCCGGGTCCGCCGCCAGACACTCGGCGACCAGTTTTGCCCCGTTTTCAAAAAAATAAAACATAACGGCGGCGAAAAGCAGGTAAGAGCCGACGCTCTGCACGTCGCCCCGGGTCGTGCGGTTCACCAAAGTCCAGTTCGAGGAAAACAGTGGGTCCTGACGCAATTTGTCGTCCTGCCACGGGGCCGTCGCCGCCAGGAAATGTTGTGACAATGAACGTCCCAGTCCCAGGACATAGAGGAGCAGGGCGAAGATGATGTAGGGGAAGAGTATGGCAACCTGCTGCACGGAAACCAGACCATTGGCCCAGGACGGCAGGACCTCGCCGAGTTGCTGCTGCAATTGCTGCAGCCGTTTTTCATACGCTTTGACGGATTGTTTTTGCAATTCGCGGATTTTTAATTTTAATTCCTTTCTGAAAGCGACAACCTCTTGCTGTTCCAGACGCAGCGCGCGCGACAGCAAGTCCAGCCGCCTGTCCAGCGTTTCAGACAGGGCGTTGATCGTTGCCGCCTTGCTATGCAGAGTGCTATACCAGGGACGGCCGAGATTTTCGTTGATCCATTCGTCCACGACTTGCGGCAACTCGTGCAACTGCTGCACCGTTTGCGGCATGAGAGTCTTGGCCAGCGAGTCCTGTTGCAAGTATCCGGCGAGCGGTTTGTAGACGCGCGCCGTCACTTCCGCTGCAATACTTTTAATAGCGCTGTCCGCCATGCTCTGGTACAGGGCGGGCTCGCCGCCTCCGGAAGCGTTCAACCGCCGGTATTCCTCGATCAGTTCAAATCTCTTTGCATCCCAGGGGCGTCTTTCGATGATCTTTTCAACATCCGCCATAACATTGGTCAGCTTTTGCAGCTCTTGCAGCGTCGTTTCAATTTTTGCAACCCCGGTTTTCAGCGAATCCATTTGTTGTGAAATGTGCGCTCTTTCAACATAGATATCGTTAAAAGGCGTTATCACATTAAAAAGCACGACCAGGCCAAAAACAAGAGCGGCGGCCACGGTGCGCTTTAACTTTTTGTTTTGCTCCTCGTAAAGCTGCCAGTGCCGGTCGGCGATATCCTTTTTGTCCATGGCTCTCCTCGCGGTTTACAATGGAAGACAATGCTTGTCACATTATAATTTCCGGGCGTCGTGCCGGATACTCCCTTTGAATTTAGAACAGCGACAGGTTGGCTATTATTCGTTTTCAGCGGAAAATCAATGTGCCGGCGGCTGAGGGTCGGCTGTTGCGGGGGAAGAAGGGCGTCGCAGATGAATCTGTGGATGACGATTCACCGGGGAAAGATTTGATTTGTCGTCGCACTGTTTCAGAAAAGCCCCTCTTTGCCTTGCAATGGGATGCCCCAAGTCCTTATACTTGCAATGTAATTCCCTTGGCGTTCAAGGGGCTTTTCTGCGCACTAGGCGAGTCCTTCTTCATTCACAGCGCCGGTTCTGATTTTTATGGCCATCTCCACGGGGGTGACATAGATGATGCCGTCGCCCGGTGCGCCGGTGAAAGCGGCTTTGCGAAGAACTTCGACAACGTCATGAATATGTTCGTTGCTGCATACGATTTCCAGCTTGGCGACCTTGGAAAATTTTTGCATCAGTTCGATGGAGAATTTTGAGCTTTGCGGATCGGCCTGGTTGCCCACGGCCATGACGTCGATGACCGTCATGTCGCTTATGCCTGCTTTTTCAAGCGCCTGCACGACCTCGTCCACCTTGACGGTGCGAATATACGATTTTATTGCTTTCATTGGGGCCTCATTTGTTATGAATGTGAAACGCTCCTTTTTGACTTGGCCAGCATCTCATCCGGATGCGAACAGCAAGGCGCGTCGGGAGCGTGAGCGTTTTCCAGTTCATTTTCTTCGGTGTAATGAATCCAGTTTCTTTTCGTTCTCGCCCAAAATGTGTTCGGCAGTTTCAGACCTTTTTGCGCGAGCAACTCTTCAATTTGTTTCAAGTTGACAAGCTCGAGGTTGTAGGATATTTCCAATGTGCCGTTAACAGCGTCAACAGAGACCTGCAGGACGCCGGGATGCGACAGCAGCGCATCCATGTAGATTTCCGCTTTGGAAAAATCGTTATAGTGCTCGAAAACTACTTTTCGATGTTTTATAATAGCCATGATGACGCCTCCTTTAACTTGTTATATCTTTCTCAAGATCGGTGTAAAGGCTTTCTTTTTTGAGACGATTTTATTGACAACCCAGACAATAAAGAAGCCAAGGATCAAACCGCCAAAGCTGCCGACGATGGCTGGCTTTTCCGCGTCGCCGAAAGAAATGGCGGCCACGGCCAATCCGGCGATCATAAAGAAAACGGGGATCAGGAAAACGATCACCGCCGAAGCGATGCGCGTCGACGACTCGAACGCCAACTCGATGTGGTCGCCGACGCGAAACGAGGAATCGACCCGCGTATGGATAACGCGCTCGCCGCTTCCAATGGAAGAGCAAGCGCCCTTGACGGCGCAATGTGAGCACTGCTCGCCTTGCGTCAGCCGAATGCCCGCCCATCCATTTTTAATTTCAACGATTTGTCCGGTTTCTCTAAACATTTTTTACTCCCGCTTTTTAGGTGAAAAAAAGAAAAACCAGATGACAAACACCGAAAGTAAAAGACCGACAAGTGTAATAATTATTTCCGCAATAGTCATTTTATCCTCGCAATGAAAGGCTCCCATGAACGGCTTGATGGCTCATTTCAAGGTTTTAATCATCCATGGGAGCCTGGTTTTATGCTTTAAATCTCTTCAGTCTCAGGGCGTTGCTTAAAACCGTCACACTGCTCATGGCCATCGCGGCCGATGCAATAATCGGGCTGAGCAGCACGCCGAAAAACGGGTACAAGACGCCGGCGGCGATTGGAATGCCGAGCGTGTTGTAAAGAAATGAACCGACCAGGTTTTGTTTTATGTTTCGCATCGTCGCTTTGCTCAGGCTGATGGCCGTGGAAACGCTGGTTAACTTGCCTTTTATCAATGTGATGTCGCTGGCTTCCATGGCCACGTCCGA
>JAJRST010000187.1 GCA_024278645.1 bacterium
CTGTCGGGAATGACCAGCATTCGCGTCGGCGGTTCTTTTGGTTCCTCAACCAGCGTGTCGATGAGGATGTTTTGCGATTGGATGCCCTCGATCAGGAGGTGCGACAAAAAGCCGTCGTCTTTATTCAGCACTCCCAAATAGGCTACATTTTTCGAAGGGTCGCCCTCGAAGCGAAAGGCGTTGCCAAAAATGAATATATAAAGCATGGGCACAAGGAGCATCCATATCACCGAAGTCTTGTCCCTCGCCACAAGGCGCAGGCTCTGCAACGCTATGGTTATGATCGCCCTCATAACGAAGCTTTCCTCCCTTGCACAAAAAACGACGCCGCCGTGGCGACAAGTGCAATGCCGGTCAGAACGCCAAAGTGCAACGTCAGCTCGTGCCACGATTCGTGGTTGATAATAATTTGCTGCAAACCGTCCACGCCCCAATAGACGGGGGAGTAAATGGTCAACGACTTTATGAAATTCGGCAGGGAATCGACGGGGATCATGCCGCCGCCAAGCATACTCAAAAGCAGAATGACCGCCGGCGTCACCGCCGCCGCCTGGTTCCTGGTTCTGAAAAAGGAGTACAGGAATGAAATGACGCCCGCCGCGGAAAATGCAATGAGAACGCAGAGGAGCAAAAACGGCGACGCAAGTTGCAACGGCATTCGAACGCCCCAGACAATGAATCCAAAAATCCATACCAGAACAAAGCTTGCGAGCCCGGCAAGAAAGAGATAGATATGTTTGGAAAAATAGTACCGGGCTTTGCCCGCCGGGGAGACGATGATGCGGCGCATGGTGAAATGGTCGCGCTCGCGGAAATAATCCGCCGCCATGCCGTTAAGAATGAAATATAAAAACATAACCGCGACGCCGGTGAGAAAGAAACTGAACAGCGTTCCGGCGTCATAAATTTGCTCATCCGTGGATATGGTTTTTTCCTTCATTTTTATCGGCGGCGTAAAAATAAGATCGGCGGATTTTTGCATCATGGCATTGATCATTACGGCGATGGCGGCGACGCTTTCATCGGACGGGCTGTTCGTGTCCGCAATCTCGGCGCGTATGGCGCTGATCGGGCGATCGGCGATTCTGAGCAGGCGGTCGCCGCCCTCGGCCAGAATTTTGACCGTCTCTTCGGCAATTTTAGGAGCGAACGCCTGGCTGGGGTTTTTGACCAGCGTCAACTCGGTCGTCTTTTTCTGCCATAAAGAGTCGGAAAAGCCCTTCGGGATGATGAGCAAAGCAGAGACCTTGTCATTCTCCACAAGCGCGCGGCCTTTGCCGCTATCGACCTCGCTGACGTTGAACATCTCGGCCATTTTCCCATGCCGGAAGGCGCTCTTTATAAAACCGGAGACAAAAGTGTCGTCATGATCCTCAATGACGAGGTCGACGTGCGGCGTCATGCCATTGTCACCGTCGCCGCCAAAGACAAATCCCATCAACGACGCCATGAAAATCGGCGCCGCGAGGAGCAGTAAAAAACCGACGGGATGCTTGGACAGCCGCAGCAGATCCTTTTTCACAAGAAGCCAGGTCAATCCCGCAACTCCCTCCCTGTAAGTTTTATGAAAGCGGAATCCAGGCTGGGTTCCTTTATTTGCAGGTTGTCGATTTTAACGCCCGATTTGATGATCTCCTCGATCAAAGCGCCCGTACCATCCTGCCCCGGCACGCTTAATATGACCTCGCCGTCCTTGATGGCTTCGATCTTGATCTTTGGGAATTTCACCGCCAATTGGTTGATGTCGTCTCTTGTAAAGCTGCCGTTTAATTTAATCAGTGAATTTTCGCCGACGATGGCCTTGATGTCGCCGGCGCTGCCCGCAGCCAGAATTCGCCCATGATCGATTATGGCCAGGCGATCGCACAATGATTCCGCTTCGTCGAGATAGTGCGTCGTATAGAGAATGGCGGCGCCGCCGGCGGCAAAATCCCTGACAATTTGCAAAATATTGTGCCGCGCCTGCGGATCGATGCCCACGGTCGGCTCGTCGAGGAGCAGCAGTTCGGGACGGTGCAACATGCCGGCGATCATATTCAGCCGCCGCTTCATGCCGCCCGAATAGGTCTTGACGCGGTCTTTGGCGCGCTCCTGCAAACCGGCGATTTGCAAAAGCTCATCCATCCTTTTTTTCAGCGCCGCGCCGCCGAGGCTGTACAATCGCCCCCAAAAGGCCAGGTTTTCATAAGCGTTCAGATCCTCGTACAAAGCAATCTCTTGCGGCACAATGCCCAGTTTTTTGCGCAACTGCGGCTTGCCGCTGTCAAGCTCCTCGCCGTCAATGAAAATCGAACCGGCGTCCGGGGTGAGCAACCCGCAAATCATGTTGATGGTCGTGGTTTTGCCGGCGCCGTTGGGACCGAGGAATCCAAAGATTTCGCCTTTGCTCATTTCAAAAGAGATGTGGTCTACGGCGACAAGATTGCCAAAAGATTTGGCGAGGTTTTGCACGTTTAACATTTCTGTCTCTATGCTTTATGGAGCGTCGAATTGAATTTTGACGTTTGTTGATTTCTGTACGTCGATTCCGAATTTTTGTTACGTTGGCCCGATACGGCAAAAGAGCTTTAATGTATGAAAGAAAGCAATAAAATAAAATGCCTTTACCAGGTTTGTTCCATAATTTTGAGAATAGAGATATAGCCCCGTTTTCGCAATCCGCACAAAAAAGCGATCTATTTTAATACAAAAAAACCCGGCCATCTTCCAACAGCCGGGCTTTCGTATGTAAAGAGAAGAGTTTTCATTTTGTCGCCAGTTCCACCTCTCCCTTCTTTTCCATTTTTTTCGCATAAACGTTGCCGGGATCATTCTCATTGAGAATGTGATAAATCTGCGCTTTCAACACCGGCGATTTTTCAAATTCCAGGTTTCTTTTCAGGAAATCCATGGCCCAGGCGTTGTTGGTTTTGTACAGCGTCGTCAGGGCGAGCTGGCGCACCTTGAGAGCCGGGTGCGAGCGGTAGACCTCGACGATATCAAAAATCGCGTCGTCGACGTTGACGCTTTCGGCGTAGGCGATGACCTGCTGCATAGCGGAAAGCTTGACGCCCTGGTTGTCCGATTTCAGGCTTTTAACCAGGTTTTTACTGAATACATCCCAGTCGGTTTTTTCCGCCGCGCCCGCCCAACCGGCGACAAAGATAAAAAGGACCAGGATAACAAACGTTGCGACATTTTTCCGTGCTTTCATGACTGACCTCCGTTGGTTGTGGAATGTTGGTTACGATTTCTAACCTCCATCCGGCAACGGATGTGCCATAGCCGCATCTTTTGCAAGAACAGGCGGGGCGCGTATATTGCCCGTTGTTATTTCTGGGGTTACGATTGAAAGAAAAAATATCTTTTTGCCACCTCGAGCGGGGTTGAAAAAATCAGAGAGGTGATGTGGTAAAAATCCCCCGCCGGGCCGGTACGTTTCTTGCCAGCCCGGCGACGGTTTGTATTGGCTTGCGTGCTATCCGTATCATGTCGGATTTCAATGAAAAGAACACTCATTGCGAGTAACAAATCCAAAAATAATTTGGATTCCATTAGAAAAGAAAAGTCATTGCGAACACTCCCCCTGTGGCCAACGCTTCTTATTCTAAAAGAGAAACATCTCTTGTTCGAGAGATCGCGTCAGGCGTCCCGCGGGGAGTGTGAAGCAATCTAACGGGACGAAGACATTGAAATTCAAAGATATCGCTCTCATTTCGGGTGGGACGCCTTGGCGATGACTGCCGCTTTGGAATATGTTACGACAGCTTGTAGCCAATATCCCGCAAAAACTGCTTGCGCTCGGCAATATCCTTTTCCGTTTCCACGCCCAGGGTGCTCTCGCCGTC
>JAJRST010000188.1 GCA_024278645.1 bacterium
AAATTCCGCTGCAGACAAACGATAAAAATAGACGCCCGAGCCGATATTTTCCGGCGTCCATTCGAGCGAATGCGCGCCGGCCGGCATCGTTCCTTGCAGCAGGCGTTGTACAAACCGGCCGCGCGCATCGAACAGGTCGATTTCCACATACACGCTTTCGGCGAGCGAAAAGGATATTTTCGTCGACGCGTTAAAGGGGTTGGGATAGTTTTGCCCGAGATGATAATCGCTCGGCGGCGGCGGATCAATAATAATCGTCGAACTATCGCTGAAATAGCTGACTCCCAGTTCGGCGCGGCCGGAATTGACGCCGGACGCCAGCGACCACACATCGCCGCTTTCAAGGTCGCCCACATAAAGGTCCCAGCTTCCGCGGCCGCCGTTTCTGTTGCTGGAGAAAAACACATAATTCGTTCCCGGCACGGGAAAAGGATCGGAGTTGTCGGCGGTGATGTCATTGAATGGACAGCGTACGGCCTCTTTGCCGGAACAGTAAGCCCGGTAGACCTGGTCGTGGTGATTGGAGGTGGAGGCCCAGCGCGGATAGAGAAAAGACTCGGCGTCGCGGACGATCGGGTAGTAGCTTGCCACCGTCTCGTCGGAGAGCAGGCGGCCGCCCCCGCCGTCGACGTCCATGATGTGAATTTGCGAATGCGCGATGGTCCTGGAGCTTTTTGCGTAAACGATTTTTTGTCCGTCCGGCGTCGGGTAGGGCATGGACTCTTCGACGCTGAATCCGTCCGAGGTGACGGCGGTGATCTTTTTCGTGGCGATGTCCATGATTTTGACGTCGCCATTCTGCTTAAAGACGATGCGCTGTCCGTCGGCAAAGAATTTCGGGTCCTCGTCCGGCAGGCCGTTGCCGGCGGTCAGGTTCTGCGGCGCGCCGCCGCCGATTTCCCACAGGTAAACGTCCCAGTCGTAATAGGAATTTTTTCCCTTGGGCAGCCCCATAAAAACGATCTTTTTGCCGTCCGGGGAAAAATGCGCGTTGATGGTGTGATGAACGCTATTGCGCCAGGAGTCGCTGATATTGTCCAGTCGTTGTTTGTCAAAATCGTAGATGAAAAGCTCGCCGTCGCCGGCGGCGTAATCGGTGTAGCTGTGAAAGACGATCTTTCCCTCGGCGACCGGAAAGGGCCGGCCGTATTGGCTGACCCTATGAATGCGGGCCATGGTCTGGCGGCTCCAGCGCCCGTATTCGAACCAACCGACGGTATTAATTTGACTGTAATCGTCCGCCAGATGCGTAAAGATTTTCTCATAGTCGGCGTCGCTCCAGTCGGCATCAAAAACGGGGATGATATCGCCGTCGCCGACTTTGTTTTTAGTGACCAGCAGAATGGCATCGTCGCGCGGGCCGTAAATCCAGTCCAGCGGGTAGCCCCAGTCGTCATAGTAGCACATGGGCGCAACATAGTCGACGTCATCCCTGAACTTGGCCGGATTCTGCGCTACTTCTTTCCATTCAGGCGAAAGGATGTACACGCCCAGGGGCAGCCCCGGTTTGATCGTCTCGATGAGCGAATCCACTTTGTGGATATAGGCGGCGATATGATCCTCGCGCCAGGCGTTCCACTGCCTTCTTTTCGAGTTGTCGGAGGTAAAGTTGATGGTGATCGGATCATAGCCGAACTCCGTTTTGAAGAGGTTGCGCGTATAGTCGCCCAGGTCCATGTTGTAATCGTCAAAGCGAATCCAGTCGAGGACGATGCCGTCAAAGTCGAATTTTTGCAGCACCTCCTTGATGATCGCCAGTTCGTAGGCCTGCGCCTGCGCATGGATGGGGTTGATGAACCAGGCGGCGCCGTTGGCGGTGTAGGGAAAAACGTTGGAGCCGTTATAGGCCATCATCTGCCAGGAGGCATTTTTTTCAATGGCCGCTTTGTCGTGGAACTGGGGAAGCCACGCTTTTACGGCAATGCCTTTGTCGTGCGCTTTGGAGATGAGACTTGTCAGCAGCGCATCGCCGTCGAATCCGTTCACCGACGGCGCCACGTCGCTGTCGTAAAAAACATAGCCCGACGGCGCTTCGTCGTCCTCGTCCTGCTTGACGCCAATGACGATCGTCGCCATATTGTTTTCATAGGCGTCGTTCACCAGCCGAACGACATCCTGTTCATTGTTCAGGTTTTGTATGGTCCGGACAATAATTTCCGACCGATAAGTGGAGGCCGGGAGGTCCACCGAAAAAATTATAAAAAAAAGCTCGACCAAAATGACAAAAATAAAGCCTCTCATAAAGCCTTCCTATCGGTTTATTCTATTGTTTTTGAGTACCTTCGAGACTTGGCGACTTGGCGAATGAATTTTCCAGGTTAGAGAATAAAAACCAGGGCCGTGACGGCGCTATCCTGTCTCCACCTTTTCAAACGTCCTCATTTCGCGATTCTTGCGTACGCCGGGCATCTCCCACAGCATGTTGTGCATGGAAATATAGATGCCGGGCTTGACCAGCGCCGCGGCATACAGCGCTTCGGTAAAATTTTGCAAGGCGTCCGAGTCCTCGAAGCCAAACGGCTTCATGGCGCCGGTGAAGATGATCGGAACCGGGACGGGCATCAATCGATCGTATAGATATTTCGCCGTAATTTCCATGGTATCCGTCCCGTGCAGGATGACGATGGGGATCTTTTGCGGCAAAAAGTTCCGCACCGCCAGGAGAATCATTTGTCGGTCATGATCGGTCATCTCCAGCGAGTCCTTCCATAACAAATCCTGGTGGTGGATTTGCGTGTAGGGCAGCCTGAGCCGTTTTAACATTTCACGCAGCGAAGAGCCGCGATTCGACAACGTGCCCTCGATCTCGTCATAGGTTTTTTCAATTGTGCCGCCCGTGGTGATGACGACGACTTTTCTTTTCATTTAAAGTCCAATGCCAGGTTGTTTGTTCGCGGATTGTTTTTCGACTATAAGAAAAATTACACTCTTTTCCAAACGGATTCTTTTTTGCGAGTGAGACATCTTTATGGAACGCTCTCACCGGAAAACGCTCCCGCAGCTCCAACTCGCTTTGGAGTAGAAAACAGGGGATGCCCGCTCGCAAAACCTCATGTGTCACTTTGAGCGGAGTCGTAAGGCTTCGACTTTGCTCAGCCTGACAGGCGCACAGGCGCGTTCACACAACCTGCGGAGTTTGGGAACAAGGGTTCCCATCCGAGTGTGAAAAATGGTGGATGTCCGCTCTCCTAAAAGTCTTGCAATTGAGATGAAATTTGGTTAATTTGATCGCTGTACTATTTAATGCCTCTTAGGCCTGCAAGGGATTAAGAAGTATAGTACCCACATTTAATTCCATTAAAACTGGTTCTTACATCATAAATGCCACAAATATTTCGGAGGATTCTAATGTCTAGAAAAATGGTCACCATAGACGGCAACGAAGCCGCCGCCTATGTCGCCCACAAGGTGAGTGAGGTGATCGCAATTTACCCCATTACCCCGTCATCCCCGATGGGCGAGTGGTCCGACGCTTACTCCGCGGCCGGACAAACGAATATTTGGGGATCGGTTCCTCAAGTCGTGGAAATGCAGAGCGAAGGCGGCGCCTCCGGCGCTGTTCATGGCGCGTTGCAAACCGGCGCTTTAACGACGACCTTTACGGCCTCGCAAGGGCTGTTGTTGATGATACCCAATATGTTCAAAATTGCCGGCGAATTAACGTCGACGGTTTTCCATGTTTCCGCACGCACGGTTGCATCACACGCTCTCTCGATCTTTGGCGATCACAGCGACGTTATGGCGACAAGGTCCACAGGCTTTGCCTTGCTGGCTTCCAACTCTATTCAGGAGATTATGGATTTTGCGCTCATCGCCCAGGCGGCGACGCTGGAATCCAGAATTCCGTTCGTACACTTTTTTGACGGCTTTCGTTCGTCGCACGAAGTGCAAAAAATCGAGCAGTTGTCCATAGACGATCTGAAAGCAATGATCGACGACGACCTGGTGCTGGCGCATCGCCGGCGCGGGCTGACTCCGGACCGGCCAAAGCTACGCGGCACCGCGCAAAACCCGGATGTCTTTTTCCAGGCCCGCGAAACAGTGAACCCCTTTTACGACAAAGCGGCGGGCATTGTGCAAAAAGCCATGGACAAGTTTGCCGACCTGACCGGGCGTCAATATCACCTGTTCGATTATGTGGGCGCCGAGGATGCGGAACGCGTCATCATTCTCATGGGCTCCGGCGCCGAAGCCGCCCAGGAGCTGGTGGAATACCTGGTGGACAAGGGCGAAAAAATCGGCATGGTCAAGGTTCGCCTGTATCGACCCTTTTCC
>JAJRST010000189.1 GCA_024278645.1 bacterium
GCCATCATGATCGTCTGCGAACAGAGGAATCGTGAAAGCTGAAATTCATCGACGCCGTGGAGGTCGCCCATGAAGGCGTCGAAGAGAGAGATGTTGATTTCATAGGGCGAGGTCGTGCCATCCGCGTTGGCTTTAGTGCTGACGCGGCCGCCAAAGCTTTTCATGCCGCGGCACAGGCGATCTATTTCGGAGGTGGAGAGCAGGCCCTCCAGCGGCCGCACGCCAATGCCGTCGTGCGAGGCGGTGAAATTAAAAAAGGTGTTTTCAGAAGGCAGAGCCGGCAGCGTTTGCGCCCAGGCGGTTAAATGTTCGGAAGAGCCGGTGTGCAACGCGTGCAACAGCAACGGCGGCAAGCTGAACTGGTAAACGATATGCGCCTCGTCGTTGTCGCCGAAATAGCTCAGGTTCTCCTCGTTCGGCACATTCGTCTCTGTAAGCAGAATGAGCCGTGGATCGACGAGGTCGAATATCGTGCGCAGGAGCTTGACCACCCGGTGCGTCTGCGGTAAATGCAGACAGCTCGTGCCGATCTCTTTCCACAAAAAGGCAATGGCATCCAGGCGGATGATGCGCGCGCCCATTTTGATGTAGAACAGCAAAATGCGCGTCATCTCGTACAACACCTCGGGGTTGGCGAAATTGAGGTCGACCTGGTCGGCGCTAAAGGTGGTCCACAGCCAGCGCGGGCCGAAGGCCGTGTCGAATTTTGTCAGCAGCGGCAAACTGCGCGGACGCACCACGCGCGACAGGTCCGCGTCGGGATCGACCTCGATAAAATAGCCGGCGCCCGGAGATTTGCCTTGCAGGTAGTTGCGAAACCAGCGGCTGCGTCGGGAGACATGATTGATGACCAGGTCGAACTGCAAATCGAATTCTTTGTTGATCTTTTTAACGTCGTCCCATGTCCCAAGCTGCGGGTCCACCTGCTCATAGTCGATGACCGAAAAGCCGTCGTCCGAGCTGTAGGGGAAAAAGGGCAGAATGTGCACGCACTTGACGTCGCTCAGCCGTTGGCGCAAAAACGCATCCAGCGTACGCAGCGGCTTTTCGCCCCGCCGCCGGATGCTGTCGCCGTAGGTGATGAGAATGACGTCCGTTTCGTCCCATTTGCTCATCCCGGCATCAACGGGTCGGATATGTTCGGCGATCAGTCGTAGATATCGCTCTACATAATCATCGTCGATGTTCGACGAATAGAGAAACCGCAGGTGTTCCTCAATGCGCTGCACCGCAGCGTGCGGCAAAGTCGTCATTTACACCAGCACCTTTTTTTCTTCATGATCCAGTTCCACGGCCTTGTAGAGCTGCGCCATAAAGTTGGGGATGGCGCTCATCACCCGCTTCCAGCTTGGGATAAACGACTTTTGCATGGGGTTGGAAAGAAACTCTTCTCCCGCTGTATAGATATTCTGTGCAAAAAGATCGACAATGTACTCCTCTTCATGCCTGTCGTGATAGAGGCCGTTGATTACGGCGTCGGCATGGTATTGTTCGACAAAATCGAGAGCAATCCGGTAGTAGGTGGCTTTTATCGATCGGAATATTTCGTGCGTAAACACCGCGCTGTTGGAAGCCAGTTGCCGGAAAATCGCCTTGCTGATGTCAATACTCATCTTTGACAATCCTTTGCTGGGGTCGTCCTCGGAGACCTCCTGGTGTTTGTGGTCATAGCGGTCGGCGACCTCCACCTGGCAGATGCGGTTCGGCGCCGTGTTGCGGTACACTTCGGCCAAAAAGCCCACCTCCAGGCCCCAGTCGCTGGGAATGCGGATGGTCTTGACGACGTCGGCGCGCATGGACATTTCGCCGGACAACGGATAGCGAAAGCTGTCCAGGTAATCCAGAAACATCATCTGCGGGTAGAACTTTTTCAGCGTGCGCAGCAGCGGCGTGATCAACATGCTACAGACGCGGCCGTTCATTTTGTATTCGTCCGCGCGAAAATAGTAGCCCTTGGCGAATTTATAGTTGAAACTGGGCACGACCACCGGATACAGCAAACGCGCCAGCATTGATTTGTCATAAGTGACGATGTCGCAATCATGCATGCCCAGCACCTCCGATTTCGCGGAAGCGATGAAGTAGCCAAAGCAATACCAGGCGTTTCTTCCCTTGCCCAGCTCCATCGGGGCAATTTCCTCGGCGACCAGCAGTTCGTGCAGCGCCCTCATGCGCGGCCCGTCCTGCCAGATGACCCGGTGATGCTGTGGCAGTCTGCTGAAATATTCTTTTGCATATTCATATTCATCTCTGTTGGCGCTGTCCAGGCCGATGATAATTTCATCGAGATAAGGGACGTTTTCCAATTCATCCAGTATATGCGGCAGCGCCGGGCCGTAGAGTTCCGAAAACAGGCAGGGCAGCACCAGCGAAATAGGGCGCCGCTCCGCGAGCCGGACAAGCTCTTTTTCCAGGTTTTCCGTCGTTCTGCTGCGAAAATTATGCAGCGTCGTTACCGTGCCATTTTGATAGAAATCTCCCATACACGTCCTCCTCTTTATTTTATACTGCTTTTTTCACCTGAAGACTTGCCGGAGAGAGACGAGTATAAATGCGCTCCAGAAGCGGCGTCAACTGCTCTGCTATAATGCGGTGATCCAGTTTGTCATTCAAAATTTTCAGGTTATGGCGCACCATTCTGTTGCGTCTTTGGTGATCCGTGAACAGATTGTACGCCTCGTCTACTATTCTGTCGGTCAGTTCCAGATTTTCGATGTACGGCAAGTCAAAGCCAAGCTTTTCGATGTCCTTGGAATAGATGTCGTATTTATTTATTAGAACAGGCAAACCATAGCTAATCATTTCCAGTAAATTATTGCCATAGCCTTCTATTTCGCTAAAATAGGTGCCGACGGCGTTATAGTTGGCCATAATGCCGGGCACCTCGGCAAAGTTGTAGTACTTTGTATCGACGATAATATCACGATGCGAGAGGATGCGTTCTTCGCCAAAGTAGAACAGCACATTGGCGTCCGGGTTTTCCGTCAGACGCTTGCCATAGTGACGATACAAGAACTCTTTATAATGCGTCTGCTCATCGCCGGAGTGACCGCTGACCAGCAGAACAATGCATTTTTTTTCGCCCATGTCCAAAAATTTCTGCTCCAGGCGGAAAGCCAGGTCGATGGCCAGCTCGATTTTTTTGCGCGGCACAATGCGCGTGTGCTGAAGCAAAAAGGCGGTGTTTTCCAGGGTAAAGCCGCGCTCTTGCAGGTCTTCGCGGATGCCAAGATCATGCAAAAAAGTTCGGTTATAGCTGTCCAGGTCGGGATGGACATAGTTGTGCGTTTCCCACTCCTGGCGCTGCCAGTCCCAGGGGATGTCGCTGGTGTTGGGAATGACGACGACGCGGTCTTGAAAGAATTCATCCGTATAGCCGTTGCCGTATTGCTCGAAATACTTGCGCCCGATTTTTGTTTGATAGGAATTGATAAAGACGCATCCGTCGATGAGCGTTCCCGGCAAATATTTCAGATATTGTTGAATGACCGTATTTGGGTTCTTGAACTGATCTCGTTCGAAAAACGAGTAGTGCCACCAAACGATAATTTTCGGCCAAATGAGCCCGTTCTGACGCAGCTCTTCCATATAATAACCCAGGCCGACGGCGGTGACAAAATTATACGGATGCGAGGTGTTATGCGCAATGAGCAAATCGATTTCATTTTGCTCGATAAATTTGGCGATCACCTCCTTGGCGTGCAATGCATTGGAGTGAATTTCGTGATTCAGCCATTCGGGCGGCGCTTCGCTATAATATTTGATAATGTTCTTGTGCATCTTGTTCTTATGCCAGAACACTTCATCGGTCTGCGCATTAAACCGCGGCGAGGTGTGCGCCGCCAGGAAATAGATATTCCCCAGGCGCACGCCCATATCCTTGACCATGGCCTGCACGGTTTGATCGATGACGATGGAGACGCCGTCGTTTTTGCCGATCAGGGAGTGCAGAATGCCGACGTTCAAATATTTGATATTCATCAGGGGATCACCTCAATTAGTTGTTGCAGTTTTGTAATGACAAAATCGGGTTCAAGGTTCCGAATTTCCGGCTTGTCGTCGCGCAGGCGCAGCGAACGTTTGTCGCCGGCAAAAAGAGCCGTTTTCATACCCGCTTTTTGCGCCGGGTAGATGTCTTTGTACATGTCGTTGCCGATGAACAGGCACTCGTGCGGTTGAATGCCGTGTTTGTCGCTCAATGCCAGCAGCGCCTTTTGAAACAACCGGACTTCCGGTTTGGCCATGCCTTCCTTGTA
>JAJRST010000190.1 GCA_024278645.1 bacterium
CGGCAAACACCCGGAAAAGGCCCTCGGTTTCGGCAGCCGCCAACGGCGGGTGACCGGCGACCAGTTCGACAATTTCAGCATAGAT
Source organism: bacterium (assembly GCA_024278645.1). Lineage (GTDB taxonomy): Bacteria > Zhuqueibacterota > Zhuqueibacteria > Residuimicrobiales > Krinioviventaceae > JAJRST01. Next base: position 86 of record JAJRST010000190.1, read on the forward strand.
TTCAGCTACGATGACGGTCGACATGTGCACAGCATGTGCCGCCAGATCAACGGCTGTACCAACAACGTTTCCGAGTATTTCAGCGGCACAAAAGGCTTTTCACGTTCGTCCAGCAATAACTCGCCGAATCGAACATTTTTGCAGGATAAAAACGGCGGCGTGATTTGGACCTACGAGGACGCCGTAAAATCCGAGGGACTGCCCAAGGAGCCGATTTCCCCATACGTGCAGGAGCACGTTGATCTCATCTGGGCTATTCGCACCGGCAATCAAATTGTCGAAGCGGAGAATACCGCCACCTCCACTCTGACGGCTATCATGGGGCGCATCTCCGCCTATACCGGCAAGGAGACGACCTGGGAAGAGATGATGAACAGCGACCTGTCCATCGGCCCGGCGCCGCAGGATCTCGGTTTCAAGAAAAAATATGTCATGGTTAAAAAACCGATCATACCTGTTCCCGGCACTGAAAAGAGAGAAAAATAACCGCAAGCCCTGTTTTTAAGCAGGGCTTTTTTTCACTTTTACCCCGCTTTGCAAAAAATAACCTTGACATTAAATATAAATTTCTTATATTTATGACTCACTAATACCGCGGGGTGGAGCAGTCTGGTAGCTCGTTGGGCTCATAACCCAAAGGCCGCAGGTTCAAATCCTGCCCCCGCTACTAAAAAAGCCTCTGAGAAATCAGGGGCTTTGTCATTTTGGGGCGATCCGTAATGCATACTGTTTATGTCATCAAAAGTCAATCAGGACTCATCTCTAAAGACAAAACTATTACGGGCAAAACTATTTATTTCGAAAACAAGAAATGCAACATCGCGACCGCGGCGTTTATTTTAATGACAAAATGATTTAGGACAAAATAATTAAGGCATTATTTCTTTGGGCCTTGGAGTCTTAGAGGCCTAATTTCATAAATAATGCAGGTTAAAAAAATGGGTCGCCTCACTGACATTTTCAAAGCGAACTCGGCCATATCCAGCGACAAATTTGGCGAGAGGATGGCGCCTGTTCCTGACAAAACAAGCAATCATTTTGTCCATAATTATCTGGCGGCTATTCTTTTTTCTTCAGCGCCTGCGCCTGAATGGCGGTGATGGCCACGGTGTTGACAATATCTTCAATGGTGCTGCCGCGGCTGAGGTCGTTCACCGGCTTGCGCAATCCCTGCAGCACCGGACCGATGGCGACGGCGTTCGCCGACCGTTGTACGGCCTTGTAGGTATTATTGCCGGTGTTCAAATCCGGGAAAATGAACACGGTGGCGTGTCCGGCGACTTTGCTGTCCGGCATTTTCGTTTTAGCGACAGAGGCGTCCACGGCGGCGTCGTATTGCAACGGGCCGTCGATCATGAGATCGGGCCGTCTTTTTCGCGCGATCTCGGTGGCCTCGCGCACCTTTTCCACATCCTCCCCGGCGCCCGAGGCGCCCGTCGAATAAGAAAGCATGGCGATTCGCGGTTCAATGCCGAACATCCTGGCCGTTTCCGCCGATTGAATGGCAATGTCGGCGAGCTGTTCCGCGTTCGGATTCGGATTGACGGCGCAATCGGCGTAAACCAACACGCGGTCGGCCAGGCACATAAAGAAAACGGAGGAAACAATGCCGCCGTCTTTTGTCTTGATGAATTCCAGCGCCGGTCGAATGGTATGACGCGTGGTGTGCACGGCGCCGGAAACCATGCCGTCCGCCAGTCCCTTGTAAACCATCATCGTGCCGAAATAGCTGACGTCGGTCAACTGGTCGCAGGCCAGACGCTCGGAGATGCCTTTATGCTTGCGCAGCTCATAATAAGTCATGGCAAAATCCTTGCGCAACTCGGATGTTACGGGGTCGATGATGTTGACATCGGGCAGTTTGACATTGAGCGCCGACATTTTTTTCCTGATCTCATCCTCGTTTCCGAGAAGCGTGATATCGACGACGTCGCGCAACGTCAGAATTTCCGCCGCTTTTAAAATTCGCCCTTCCTGGCCCTCCGGCAATACGATGTGCTGCTTATCGGCCTTGCAGCGTTCGATGAGCTGGTATTCGAACATCAGCGGCGTCACAGCCACGGAGCGTTTGACATTTATCAACTCCTCCAGCTTGACAACGTCCACATGCTTTTCAAACATGGCCAAGGCCGTTGTGTTGCGGCGCTCGTTTTTAGGCGTCAGAAAAGTGCGCACGTCCTTCACCGCCATGGCCGTACTATAGGTGTCCAGGGAAACCTTGAGCACGGCCATCGGCAGTTTTTCCACGCCCCGGATGAGCTTGATGACCTGCTCGGCTGTGTCAATGGCGCCGCTGATGAGCAGGCCGGCGGGTCGCGGATAATTCTCGGACATAAACGCCAGAAAACTGCCGACGATGATATCGGCGCGATCGGCGGGGGTAATCACCAGCGTGGCGTCCTCGATGTAATCCAAAAAGTTCGGCACCGTCATCGCCGCAATGCGCGTGGCTTTTATTTCCCGCGTCAGTTCTTCATCGCCGCCGTAGATTCGTCGAGCGCCGAGCGCCTTTTCAATTTCAGCCATTGTCGGGTTGAGCAGGCTCGGCTCCTCCGGGATGACATATATCGGTTGATTCGGCAGGGCGGCCAGCTCTTTTTCAAGCTCCGTCATTTTATGATGATCGGCGCGGTTGACAATCATGGCGATCATGCTGGCGCCCACGCTGCTCAATGTCTCCGTCGCCAGCAGGATGCTTTCTTCAACCTCATCAACGGATTTGCCATGACCGTTGAGCACGGCGATGATCGGACATCCCAGGTTATTGGCAATTTCCGCATTCATGTCGAATTCAAACGGCGCCGAATGCCCGGTGAAATCGGTGCCCTCGACCAGGACGAAACCCGACTTTCTTTCCAGGGCTTTGTACTTTTCCATGATAATTTTTTGGATCTCTTCCATCCGACTGTTGACAAAATACTCGTGCATTTCGTCGGCGCTCACGCCGTACATCTCTTCGTACTCGAGGTTCAAATTAAACCGCTCGGAAATGAGATGAATGTGAGGATCCATTTCCTTGCCGCTGCGCACAATCGGTCGAAAAAAACCGATATTGGAAATATTCTTTGACAACACCTCCATAATACCCAGAACAGCCAGGGACTTGCCCGTACCCTCTTCCACCGCGGCAACGTATAGATTTTTAGACATTTGTTTATTGGTCTCCTTGATATTTTTACAGTCCGAAAACAACGCCCAATGAGAGCATGGCCAGGCGATCATAACCCTCCAATTCAAAACGCTCCCACTCTGCCTTTATGCCCATTTCTCCCAGGCGCAGGGTGGCGCCAAATCCCCAGACGAAATTCGAGCCGCTGTTTGTCGCCTTTTCGCCGCCGCCCTCCAGTTGCTGATCCCACCAGAAGGCGGCGCCTTTTACAAACAGATCGACGATGCCCAGGTAAATATTTCCAACGGCCGCGAGATCATAGCCGGAAATTTTCGATTCAAACGTCATATCCGAAGCCTTGCTCTTAACCGAACCAAGGTGTCTGTAGCCGCCCTCGAAGGCGAGTGAAGTGGTCATGCGTAGGCCGGCGTTAAATTTATAGGCAAAATCGTTGCCGTCCAGTTTCAAGTCCTCGTTGCCGATGTCGGATATTTCTGTTTTTATAAAACTCTGTCCACCGCTGCCGCCAAAATAAACGCCTCGCGGCCCTGCCAACAACGGTAATGTGAACAGAATCGCAAATAATGTCACCAACCATGTCGTTTTCATCTCATTTTCTCCTTTTTTATTTTCCAAATCTATTAAAATATACTACACTAATTCATAAAAATCTACAGTTTTAAAACATTTCTGAACGAATATTCTGTTTTTTTAAAGCGCTCCAACGGGTTGCGTTACAACGCCGGACGTCAGACGCCGTGCAAAAACAAAAAAGGCCGATGATCGGCCCATCTCATCTCTGTTTAAAAAATTCGCGATTTACATCGACAAAATGTTTCCATTTTTCCGGCGCTTCATCTTCGTGGTAAATGGCGCTGACCGGACAAACATAGACGCAGGCCACGCAATCGATGCAGTTATCGGGATCTATAAACAGCATTTTTCCTTCCACGCTTTCCAGCGTCGCCAGCTCTTCGGCGTGCCCTTTCGGATCGATGGGACCGTGAATGCATTCCGTCGGGCAAACGGGCACGCAGGCGCCGTCGCAAACGCCGATACAGGGTTCGGTGATTATATATGCCATTGTTCAACCATCCTTTGCTAAAAATGAAACCCGTTGATCGGATCAATTCAGTTCGTGCGGATTATCAAGCTGCGCGCTGAGCGACGGATCAAGCCCCTTTTTCAACCGTTCCATGCGTCCGAGAGGCACTTTGATGTGCTCCCGCCAGTGCGGCGGCGCCGTCTTGAGTTCAACGGAAAAGGCCGTTGATTTTTTTCGTTTATTGGTCAAGGTGTATTTAATGAATTTCAACCCGGCCACAAAGGAGCGCCAGCCCTCCCGCGGCGACAGCAAGGCCTGTCTCAACTTGTAGAAAAGATAAGAAGGGCCAAAATGAAATCTGCGAAAAGCTCTTTCGCAAAAAGCCTCTATCTCCTCGGGCGGCAAGTCCGGCAGGTTGAGAACGCAGCGGTGGCCGCCATCCTCGGTGAGCCACTTGTCAAACTCTTCGTGCGCCAGGTATCCCTCGCCTTTGTAATAGGCGTAGGCGCCGGTGCCGGGATAGGGCATCACCGGGTAAAACTGCGCGCTGTCCGGTTTAATGTCCAGGGCCAGTTGCAGGGTTTTGTTCATCGTCTCCCGGGTTTCTCCCGGAAAGCCCACCATAAAGCAGCCGTGAACCAAAAGACCCAGTTTATGCGCATTTTCGACAAATCTTTTCTGAATGTCGTTGTTCTGACCTTTGCGCATATTTCTCAAAATCATATTGTCGCCGGATTCAAACCCCACGGCAGTGTTGCGCAGACCTGCTTCTTTCAATGCCTTCAAGGTTTCAAAATCCACGGTTGTGCGCAGGTTGGCGAAAAAGGGCAGCTTTACGCCTCTTTCCCTGACCAGCTCGGCAAAGCGGCGGGCGAATTTGCGATCGGCGGCAAAGTTGTCATCCTCAAAGGTGATCTCCTTCACTTCGGGCATGTTTTGCTGCACCCAGAGCATTTCGTCGACGATATGCTCCGGACTTCGATGCCTGTGGCGATGGCCATGAACGACCTGAGGATAGACGCAATAAAAGCACACCGCGTTGCAGCCGCGGCCGCCGATGAGCATGACCATCGGGTGGTAGGACAAGTTGAAATAGTAATCGTACGGGTTGAGAAACCGTTTGTAAATGGGAGCAATCCACGGCAACGCGTCGACATCCTGAATCAACGGCCGCTCCTCTGTTTTGATAACTTTTTCGCCGTCGCGAAAGGCGATGCCCGCAATGGCCGTCGGGTCGGCGCCGTTTTGCAGTGCATCGGCCAAATCGGATATGGTATAATCATATTCGCCGATGGCGACAAAATCGACGGCCGCCTGGCGTTCAAGCGTCTCTCGCCATAGAACGGTTACATGCGTGCCGACCATGACAATTTTCGCATCGGGGGCGACCGCTTTCAAGGCGGCGGCCACATCGCAATCGGCATACCAACTGGCGGTGACCGACTCGAGGACCATCACATCCGGCGCAAAATCGGCAATGTGTTTTTGCAAATCCGCCAGCGTCTTGCCGCCGGCCGGGCAGTCGATTAAATGGATGACATGGCCGCGCTCCCCGGCGACGGCCGCGGCATGCGCCAGCCAGTACGGATAATACATCGTCCCCGATTTTATGACCCCGGGGCTGCGCTGCGCGCGGCTGAAACGGCCCATGAACGGGGGATTGATAAATTGAATTTTCACGTGACATCCTACATAAATTTAACGTCCGACAGAAACAGGTCGCAACAACGATAGCACGAAGGAAAGAGTTTACGTTTTTTCAATTCCAGCCGCCATTTGCGATAGCGGTCGCCGTTCCAGATATCCATAAACGGCTGCTCGGTAATGTTGCCGCAAATGTAATCCGGGCAATCGGGGCACGGCGTGACGTCTCCGTTGGGTAAGATATAGGATTTTACATACACGGCATAACAGGTGTCGTGCCCGAACGTTTCGTGAATGTTCTCATAATAGGTTTGCACCTGCTCCGGCTTTAAAAACGGCGACATGCTGATGGGAATGTCCACGCTGTTTGTTTGAAATTTTTGCAGCTCCTGCCTGATGCCGTCATATTTTCTCTCTTTTTCAGGATCAAGAATGACGTCCGTCTCGAAAGGTATCCACGAAAAAGCGTCCGTATCAAAGACGGATTTCATCATTTTCTGATAGGCCCTGCCGCTCTGTTTAGTCGTAAACCAGGTCCAGTTAAAGTTCAGACTGTCGGCGTGCAGCTCTTTGGCGATATCGGTCAGTTTATAAATGTACTCGAAATTATAAGGACTTATTGTGCCGCGAACGCGGATGATGGGATATTTCAAACCGCGGCGTTTTTTTTCTTCGTGAATGGCATAAATTCCCTGCTTGACCATATTGTAGGTCCCTTTCAACCCCCTCACCTGATCATGCACATCTTCCGGGCCGTCGATGGAAACGATCAAATCATCCAGGCCGGAGGCGACAATGTCGCCGGCGTATTTTTTTAAATACAAGCCATTGGTGTTGATCTGCACGGTAAATTTCAAAGATTTGGCATAGTCGACCAGCTCCAGAATTTCGCGGTACATGAACGGCTCTCCCCCCCAAAGGTACAGGTTGGGACGGATGTGCCCGAGCTCATCAAGGATTTGTTTGTACCTCTCCAGAGGCACTTTTTGTTCAAAATAATACCTCGGCGCATATTTCGCGTCGCCCGGCTCGTGCCCCTCTCGCGGCTGACCGCACATCTTGCAGCGCAGGTTGCAGGCGTTGGTCAGTTTGATCGCCAACGAATTTGGCGGCGAGGCATAGCCGTTCCTGAATTTGTGATCCCATTTGGCCAGGTATTCCGTTCGGTAGGTGGTGCGTATCTTGTTCAGGGCAAGACGTGGATTCTTCCATGATAATTTTACAATTTTCTTCAAAGCGCCCATGAAAACCTCAAGTGAATAGTGATGTTGTGAATCGCTGCGAGTATGCAAAATATGCGCATGTCATGAAAATAGGTCGCCTGTATCAAATGAACACAACAGTATATAAGAAACATTAGCGCCGGGCGATTATTCCGCGGAAAAATTACAGTCTTTAACATTCGGGACGCGATTGATATTGTCGCCCCGTATTTTCACCTCACTTCTCCTTGTTATTTAAAACCTTACACCGTCGATGAATTTGACGGACAATGTGGACACCCGAGCCGGCGGCGAGCGGACAATGTTCCATGCGCCGGCATTGAAGCAATTGGCACGGGATTTGAAATTTCTAGCGTCAAAACTCAAAACAAGGCTAACCTTTAAAAGGAAAGACAAATGCGAATTCTGCTGATTGAAAGCAACGAAAAGTATGGCGCCCGCATCAAGCAAAAGCTGCAAAGCCATGGACATGCAGTCGATCTCGCATTCACCTTTGACGGCGCGCAATTGGTGTTTGAAACCAAACAGTTTGACATGGTCATCGTCGAACTGGCGACGCCGGAAGAGTCGATCATTGATTTCTTGCAGTACCTGCGGCAGACAAACCGGGAAACCCCGGTGTACGCCCTAACCGCGGATTATGCTTTTTCCAACGCCTTTAAAGATTTAAGGCTCGATGTCGTAGACGTTATGAACAAGCCGTTTGAACTGGCCAAGATTGCCATGGAGCAGTATGAGCCGGTTGTGGCCCCCAAAATCATCCAGCCGAAAACATTTCATAATTTTTGTCTCAATTAAATTTCGCCGCTTCCCCGCCGGAAGCGGCGGCGCTTTTTCTAGCATCATTGCCGCGGCGCTCTTCTCGTGTACAAATCATCCGGGGATGACGGGTTGGACCGGTTGCCTCAAAATAAAAGTAACCGAAATTTATTTCCCTAACCCGGACAAGCCGGAAATTCCAAATCCCAAATCCCAAAATCCAACTGTCAAATTCAACTTTTGCCAGATTTGGTCAAAAATCAACTTTTAAGACATTAAAATATCTGCGACCGAATCGGCGCGATTAATCGCTTGCAATTTACCTTGAATTGCTTAATTTAGTACAAAACCGTCCGCAAAAAAAATCTTAAACTCTATAATTGGTTGCTTTAACAATAAATTGCACAATTTCAAGGCGACGCTATGGCAAATATATTAATCGTTGACGACGAGCAGGATATTCTGGATCAGCTCCCAAGCATCCTTGAGAGATGGGGCCATAAAACCTTTACGGCGTCAAACGGCTTTGAAGCGCTCGATGTATTTCAGAGCAATCAAATCGATCTCATCGTGTCGGACATCCGCATGCCGGAAATGGACGGCTTGCAGTTTTTGCACAAAGTGCAGGACATCGACAAGCAATGCCCTTTTCTGTTTCTCACCGGCTACCCCTCGGATGAGTCGGCGATCGAGGCGATGCATTCCGGCGCCGAGGATTACCTGGTCAAACCGGTGAATTTCGATGAACTCAAACTGCGCATCGATAAAAGCCTGGAGCGCAAGGAACGCATGCGCACCATCCCCTTTCTAAAGGGTATGAACTGGGCGCTGCTTATCTCCATTCCTTTCTGGCTTATACTGGGCATTATTCTGGCAAAATTGTTTCGCTAATTTTGAGGGCAAAATGTTCGAGCAACCACCAGGAGAGCATGATTCTCGCGTCGGCGCGCCGGAGCCGGACGCCGCCTTTTTAAAGGAAATATCAACGGCAACGCTGGCCAAGCTTTTAATTAAAAAAGGCATCCTCTCGCCGGCGGAAATCCTGCAGCAAGAACAGGAACTGCGTTCCGGTATGCAGGATTCCTATGAATCCCACCCCCGCACCACACGACGTCACGGCAAAGCCGGGGCGGCGCGGCGCTGGGCTGCTAAACGTCGTTGGAGACGACAGTTGACCAAAAGGTTGTTCGGTTGGGAGTGGAAAAAAGTTCGCCACGAAAAGACGCCGGGCTGACGCAAGAAAGACATCTTTTGTAAAACGTCTTCCTCATTTTTCCTCAGCGGGAATCAGTACTTTATTCAAAATGTTATAACATCTTTTATGCAACCAAACAAGAATGGGCAAAAAAAAGCGGAGATTTTATGTCCAAGCAAACAAAGCTTTCACTGGATATATCACTTTTAAAAGAATATGTCGTCGACAGCGATCTGACGGCCATGCAGCCGCACATAGACAGCGTGCGATCGGCGCTGCTGAACAGAACCTGCGCCGGCGCTGACTTTTTGGGCTGGCTCGATCTCCCCTGGAGCGTCGAATCGGAGCTGCCAAACATCAAAAAAATTGCCGCGGAAATTCGCGACAACGCCGACCACCTGGTCAGCATCGGCATCGGCGGCAGCTACCTGGGGGCGCGCGCGGCCATCGACTTTCTCGCCGACCCCTTTCTCTGCAATGACAGGGTTCTCTATCTCGGCCATCATATCGGCTCCGATTATACGGCCTCGCTGCTCGACTTTGTCATGCAAAAGAACGTCTACGTCAACGTCATTTCAAAGTCGGGAACGGCGACCGAGCCGGCGCTCGCTTTTCGTCTGCTGTTGCAGGAATTGAGCAGGAAATATTCCAGGGACGAACTGCGGCGGCGGGTCATCGCCACCACCGATGACGACGAGGGCGTTCTGCGCAACATGGTAAAGACCGAAGGCTACCGCTCTTTTGTCATAGCCGACGACATTGGCGGCCGCTTTTCCGTTCTCAGCCCGGTCGGCCTGCTGCCCATCGCCGCCGCCGGCTATGACATTGACGCGCTGCTCGCCGGCGCCCGGGACATGGCGCATTGGTGCAAATCGGAATCCGATGTGCTGGCCAACGACGCCCTGAAATACGCGGCGGCGCGGCACACCCTGTACAACAAGGGCAAGGATGTGGAAATTTTTTCCTCGTTTGAACCCAGCGCCCATTACATCGCCGAATGGTGGAAACAGCTCTTTGGCGAAAGCGAGGGCAAGGAGGAAAAAGGCATTTTCCCGACCTCGGCAAGCCTGACCACGGATCTGCACTCTTTGGGCCAGTTCATGCAGGAAGGCACGCGCACCCTGTTCGAGACCTTTTTCACGGTCGGCAAAACCAAAACGGAGGTCGTCATTCCCGCCGTCGACGGCGACGCCGACGATCTCAACTTTTTGCGGGACAAGACCGTGGAGCACGTCAACCGCCAAGCCTACATCGCCACAAAGTTTGCGCATTATGAAGGCGACCTGCCGAACATGACCATTGAAATCCCCTCTCGCGACGAATACAGCCTCGGGCAGCTGTTTTACTTTTTCGAGTTCGCCGTGGCCATCAGCGGTTTGCTGCTGGATGTAAATCCATTCAACCAGCCGGGAGTCGAGGCCTATAAACAAAATATGTTTGCAATTTTGGACAAGCCGGGATACGAAGATAAAAAAGAGACACTGCTAAAACTGATCAAAGGAGAATGAGCGTTGGACAAGTTTGAAAAAGAAATTCTGGTCGTGGATCGCGCCACTCTGTTTGCCGAAGGCTATTTCCAGGGATTCGCCCCGGCGGATGGGTTGGATTATTTCCAAATCATACAAGACAACTATTTCTATAAAAAACGCGGCGAAGTGGAGCCGAACCCGGCCTTCAAGCAGCCGATCGCCTATGCCGTCATCGTCAACAAAGAGACAAAGCATATATTCTCCTATCAACGCTCCGTTACGGACAGCTATAGCGAAAGCCGACTTCGCGGCATGTGGTCCTGGGGCATTGGCGGCCACATCGACAAAATCGACTCGGCCGACAAAGATCCGATCCTCACCAGCCTGTTGCGCGAGATCGCCGAGGAAGTGGATATAAAAGAATTTGACCAGCCGCGGATTCTCGGCTACATCAACGACGACCAGACCGAAGTGGGCGCCGTGCATTTCGGGCTGCTCTATCTCATCGAAACGGACGCCAAAAGCATCACGCCCAAGGACAAGGAAATTTCCTGGGGCGGCTTTATGGCTTACGATCAGTTGGAAGAGATATGCGTCCTCAACGAAAGCAGCGTGGAATCCTGGTCCGAGATCAGCCTGGAGCCCATTCGCAAGACGCTGGGCATTGGCGACGACGTCGAGGAGGAAGTGTGATTTTTCAAAAATTTTCTTGCGTTTAAAGCGGAGAAATATTATATTTTC
>JAJRST010000191.1 GCA_024278645.1 bacterium
CAGAAAATTTCCGGCAATTTGTTCTGGCATTTAAAAAAGTATGTCGATGAGAAGCAAGCGGGGCTTGTTTTGGCCGCTCCCGCTGACGTAAAGCTGTCTGATATTGACGTATTGGTGCCCGACATCTTTTTCATCAAAGCCCGCCGCCTGCATATTGTGAAGGAAAACTACATTTGCGAGGCGCCGGACCTGGTGATAGAAATATTGTCGCCCTCCACGAGCAAACGCGATAGGGACCTCAAATTCAAGCGCTACAGCTACTACGGCGTCCCCGAGTACTGGATCGTCGATCCGCAAAAGCAAAGCATCGATGTGTACGATTTGCAAGAGCAAAAACTTGCGGCCGTATTCACCATCGGGCAGACATTGAATTCGTCGATGTTTCCGGATATTCATTTAGAGCTGCAAAGGATATTTTGAAAGCCATTTTAAAAAGTTGGGTCCCATCTTAAAGATGGAACCCAACTTTATATCATGACGACTTGGGCGAATGAATTTTCCAGGCTATAACCTGTTTTATTACTCGCCTTTTGCACGATGCCGCCTTGCTCCGCGTGGCGATATTATCCCCGGATAAAATTGCTTGCATCATTTGCCGGTTTTTTTCATATTATATTAAACGTTTATATTTTATGATGTGGGGAAGCTATGGCCGTAGCCGAGAAGAAAATATTATTTACCTACGACGACTTGTTAAACTGGGAAGAGGACAATTTTCGCCATGAACTGATCGAGGGGGAGCATTTTATGACGCCGTCGCCGAGCATCTATCATCAAAAAATCAGCATCAATTTGGCTTGGGCTTTAAAAAAATACGTTGATACAAATAAACTTGGACTTGTTCTAACCGCCCCTGCCGACGTCAAATTATCCGAGATTGACCTGTTGGTGCCCGATATCTTTTTCGTCAAAGCCAGCCGCCTGCATATTGTGAAGGAAAATTACATTTGCGAGGCCCCGGACCTGGTGATAGAAATATTGTCACCCTCCACGAGCAAACGCGATAAAGACCTCAAATTCAAGCGTTACAGCTACTATGGCGTCCCCGAGTACTGGATCGTCGATCCGCAAAAGCAAAGCATCGATGTGTACGATTTGCAAGAGCAAAAACTTGCGGCCGTGTTCACCATCGGGCAGATATTGAATTCGCCGATGTTTCCGGATATTCATTTAGAGCTGCAAAGGATATTTTAAAAGTTGCGTTCCATCTCAAAAGTGACGCCAACTTGTAGCCTGCATTTTTCATCAATTAACGCCTCGAATATTCCAAGCCTTAAAACAATAAGATATAAAATTTTTGTTGCAACTATTCAGCCTCAATTCAAAAAATTACTTTATCATAGTCTCGAAAAACACAACATATCAAGCCCAAAAGTCATCGCGAAGGCGTCCCGCCCCGAAACCGTTATTGGGCTTGTAGAGAGAAGTTCCTGATGCGTGAGATTGCCGCGCGCTCCCGCCGGCGGGACGCCTGTGGCGATCTCCTGATCAGAAGACATGATAATTGATGGAAAAGACGCCACTAGCCACGGCGGGAGCGCTCGCAATGACTTTTCATTTTAACCGGTATTCAGACAAAGTGGATACCTGAACAGTTACTGTGTGTTTCATGTCGTAAGGACATGGCAGTTTTTGTTTTCGGTCCTAATGGTTTTGCCCGTAATAGTTTTGCCTTGGGGAATGCAGCGACAGTCATAGCCTCTTGAAAACGACTGAACTTTTCAAGGCGCCCGCCGCACCCTTGTCAGCATCACTAATAATAATGTTGTTTCATCTTGTCGTCTCCATTTTCATATTTCTGCCGTAGATTAAAATATACTTTTTCGATGCATGGGGATGATAATGAACAAGAGTACTCGAAGACGATTTCTGAAACAGCTCGCCATTGGCGGCGGCTATTCTGTGGCCGGCTTTCACGGCGCGTTGACCTACGGGCGAACGGCGGCCTCTAATAAATCACTGCCCGAGCACCCGAATTTACTATTTCTGATCACCGACCAGGAGCGGGTCACGCAACACTTTCCGGACGATTGGGAAAATAGCAACATGCCCAACCTGACCCGCCTGAAAAACAACGGTCTCACGTTTACCCACGCCTTTTGCAATACAAGCATGTGTTCGCCAAGCCGGGCGACGCTGATGACCGGTTTCTACCCGGCGCAGCACGGGGTGACGGGCACCCTGCCGGAGGCGGACGGCGCCGCCTGGGAACACGAGTTGACCGAACTGGATCCGAATATCCCGAACCTGGCCGCGCTGCTCAAATCGGCGGGCTATAAAGTTTATTACAAAGGCAAATGGCACTTGAGTATGCCGCAGAATGATGCATGGAGCGCCGAGGATGTGGCGCGATACGGCTTTGACGGCTGGGACCCGCCCGACGCCGGAGAGGACCTCGCACCGGAAAACTATGGCGGCGGCCGCGCCAATCACGACGAACGCTTTGTCAACGACGCCGTCTCTTTTTTGCAGAGCGTGGACGCCTCGCAGCCGTTTGCGCTGTTTGTGTCGCTGGTCAATCCGCATGACGTCGCCGGCTATCCCAAGAACGTCGATCAGGATTATTCGCCGGACATGCTGCAAGGCGATATCGAGCCGCCATCTACGGTGGATGAGGACCTGGAAGCAAACGGCAAACCGTCGGCTCACGCCAAGCTGCTGATAAAACTGGCCGCCGGACTGGGGCCGGTGAATACGCCGCTCAAAAGGAAGCAATATGTCAATTTTTACGGCAATCTGATGAAAAAGGTCGACGAGCAGATGGGGCGCGTGATCGACGCTCTTTATCAGCGCGTCGTCGACGGACGCTCTTTGGCCGACGACACGCTCATCTTTCATTTTTCCGATCATGGCGAGATGGGATTGTCGCACGGCGGCCTGCGTCAAAAAATGTTCGTCGCCTACGAGGAGGCCATCCATGTCCCACTGGTCGTCTCCAACCCGGTGCTGTTTCCCACGCCGAAGACCAGCGACGCCCTGGTTTCCCTGGTCGATGTGGCGCCGACGATCGCCTCGCTGGCCAAGGCGCCGGATCGGCAAAAGTGGACGTTCAAGGGGGTGGATTTTTCTTCCATCCTTTACGACCCTGACGCCGACGATGTGCAGGACGCCATCCTGTTCACTTTTGATGATATTATGACGGGGCAAGATATCGATCAACTTGTCGGCCCGCCTAATCGCCTGCGCTGCATCCGGGAGAAGAATTGGAAATATGTGCGTTACTTTGATGCGGCGGGCGAGGCGGCGCCGGAATATGAAATGTACGATCTGCTGAACGATCCCCTGGAAATGGAGAATCTGGCGCATCCGTCGCATCCGCGCTATAACGACGCCGATGTCGTTGCGCAGCGAAATCGCCTGGCGGAAAAGCTGGCGCGCATGGAGGAGGAGCTTTTGGCGCCGCTGCCGTCCGGGGTCGCCGAAAACGAGCGCCCCGTTATGCCAAAACTGGAGTTGTGGCGCAATTACCCCAATCCATTCAACTCGACGACGACGATAAAATTTGCCGTGGCGGACGCGGGGTTTGTGCGGCTTGACGTTTACAATCTCGCTGGACGGTTGATTAAATCTCTGGTCAGTGGGTACAGGCGTCCCGGCATTCACAGCGTCGTCTGGGACGGAACCGACGCCTCGGGCCGCGGCGTGAGCAGCGGCGCTTACCTGGTCCGTCTGCTGGGCGAGGGAGAGACGCATACGAGACGGGTGATCTTTTCAAAATAGCGCGCCGGAATGCAAAACGTCAAAGTTTAATCAAAAGCTCAAGTCAATGCGAGCCGCGCAACGGCGAAGCAGTCTGCCACGCAAGGGAGGCTTGCTGAAGCAGGAGATCGCCACGCTTGTCCGCCGCGGCGGACAAGCTCGCGATGACTTTTGAGTAAAGTCACTGCAAGGCGCGAAGCGACGAAGCAGTCTTTCGCACAAGAGATAGTACTTTTTATGGGAATTGTCATTCTTGTCCGTCTTTATTGATTCGTTCGCAATGAGTTTAGCGTCTTACAATTTAATTTCTAACAAAGTCTGACAAAAGCCGGAACCAACCATTGGATATTGGGATTTGGACATTGGGATTTCCGGCTTTGGATCAGGAGGGTAAAATGCAGTATGTTTCAGGAATTTCAAGCAAGAAAACAGGACTTTTCCTTCCGATGATGACCATGGCCGCCTTTTTGTTGACGAGCCATCTCTTTGCACAAAAGGTTGCCGCGCCGGTGTTGAATTATGAAAGCGGTCGTTACAACCACCCGATCAACGTGACGCTGCACTGCGCCATGCCCGGGGCGAGCATTTACTACACCACGGACGGCTCAGACCCGGATGAGACGTCGACGCTTTATACCGGCGTTCCAATTCTGGTCGCCAATCACGCCTCTGGCGACACGCTCGCCGGCGTTTCGGACAACGATCCGGCGCCGGACGACTCGTCTTATTGTCTCAGCCTCTATTCGATGACCATCAAAGCCGTCGCCGTCAAGCCGGGCATGGAGAACAGCGACGTGGTCGAGGCGATCTATGTCCTCGATCTGGTCGACGGTTCGTTCAATATCGCCTACGCCGATCCGCCGCCGGCCGGGGGCGGCAAGCACTTGCTCGACGTCTACCAGCCCTGCGGCAGAACAGGGACGCCGGTGCTCCTGTTCATTCACGGCGGCGCCTGGATGCAGGGCGACAAGAACCTGTACATGGAACTGGGCAACACTTTTTCAGGCTATTACAATGTCACCACCGTCGTCGCCAGCTACCAGATTTCCTCCGATCCCTGGAACGCCAAACATCCGACGCATATCAAGGATGTCGCCATGGCCTTTCGTTGGGTGCACGAACATATCGCCGAGTATGGCGGCGATTCGACGAACATCTCTATTTTCGGGCAATCCGCCGGCGGCCACCTGGTGTCCCTGCTGGCCACGGACAGCACCTACCTGGATTCCATCGGGCAAAGCGTTCGCTCCATAAAGCGGGTCATTTCCATGAGCGGCGCTTATGATCTTTACGCTTTAGTGAAATGGCCGATGAATCCGCTCGATTTGACGGCCCAGGAGGTCCTGGAATACAAAGCGTTGTGCGCAAACGCATTTGGTAGTTGGGACGACGGCATTCTGGACGCCGCCTCGCCCCAATCTTTTATCAACAGCAAGCAACCGCCTTTTTATCTCATCACATTAAATACGACCAGTGATTTCAAGGATATGCCCGGCTTTCCCAGGGAGGCGGAAAGTTTTTATAACGCTATTTCCGATCTGGACGGCCCCTTTGTGCAACTGGACTCGCTGAATAAAGAGGACATCCCCCCGGAAATTGTCGTCCTTGATTTTCCCGGCGACACCGACGGCCATTACCAGGAAATTTATGCCATCAACACGCGCAACTGGGACAGCCGTTCGACGAAAATGATCGCCGGCTACCTGGATGTGCTTCCCCAAACGCCGGCGCCCCTCAGCCCGGCGGCGGACGCCGTCGTGGATTCCGTCGCCGAATTAACCTGGCGTCGCAGCTCGCTCTCTTCTTACTATCATCTGCAGGCATCGTCTTCAGCGACCTTTGCCGAAGAGGATATCATTTTTGACGCCCGGCTGGCGGACACCACCTGGACGCTCGCCGATCTCCCCGCCGACAGTCGGGTGTACTGGCGCGTCAGCGGCGCAAGCGCTGCGGGGGAAAGCGAGTTCTCGACCGTGCAGAGCTTCCGCACCGGCGGCGCCGCCGCCGTCGATGGGAGCGAAACGAGTTTGCCGCGGCAATGGTCATTGTCGCTGTATCCCAATCCGTTCAACGGCATTCTCAGCATCTTCATCCTGGCGCCGCAAAAGGCCGGCTGCAGCCTGACCGTCTACGATGTCCTGGGCCGCGCCGTTGATGCCATGGATATCGTCGTACAGCAAGGCGAAAATAAATTCGCCTGGAAGCCGAAAGAGGGCTTGCCCAGCGGCGTCTATTTTGTCGGCGTGGAGCTACAGCGGTTTGGGGTGAAGCGGCGGGCGTTGTTGCTGAAATAGTGAAAAGTTGGGGACCATCTTTAAGATGGACCCTAACTTTAAAAACGTCTTGTATCATTTACCGATTTTTTTCATATTAAAATAAACATTGATGTACGTTATTTATAGAAAAGCTATGGCCGTCGCCGGGGAAAAAATTGTTTTTACCTACAACGACTTGTTGAACTGGGAAGAGGACAAATTCCGTCATGAACTGATATGGAGGGGGAGCATTTTATGACGACGTCGCTAAATCTATATCATCAAAAGATATCAATTATACTGGCGCGATACCTGTCCGCTTTCGTCGGAGAAATGGCCCTGGTGGAAGTGTTCACCGCCCCGACAGATGTTGTGTTTTCTGATACTGAAGTTCTCGTCCCCGACTTTTTGTTTGTCTCAAATAACCGGAAGTATATTTTAGAAGAAAGTTATGTTCATGGCGCTTCATATCTGTTCATCGAAATCCTGTCGCCCTCTGCATTACAAAAGTGACCAAATTCAAACGATATACTTATTTTGGCGTCCTGGAATACTGGATCGTTGATCCGGAAAAGCAGTTTATCGAGGTATACGATCTGCAGGAACAAAATCTCATCGCCGTCTTTACTTTTTAGCAGAGATTGAATTCGCCGATGTTTAAGGATATTGGGTTGGAGGTGCGGAAGATTTTTTAAGGCAAGATTCATCAGATTGTCAAGCCTGCGGAGGCTGTCGAAAAAGTGATCGACGCCGGTCGTGCA
>JAJRST010000192.1 GCA_024278645.1 bacterium
AGGATATTGGGGCGTTTTTTCGCGGCGCTGCAGCGCACCGGCAAACCGGAGGCCGCAATACTCGCTGCGCCGAGAGATACATTTTTTAAAAAGCTTCGACGAGTTTGTGTCTGCATAATCAAACCTTTCAATTTTTATCCGGCCGGTGCAAGAGAGCATCTGTGTAAAGTATAAAGAACATGGTGAATTATATCAAGCGAAAAGTCGTCGGCATGAAAAGACGGGCGTTCATCGCGTCCGGTAAACGGAGGCGCATGGTGTTGTTTGGCGCGCTTGGAAAATAATTCAGACCCTGCAAATACCGGTGCGGCCTTAACGGCGCCGGTCTTTATAAAAACGCGTCAACTCGTGTTCGGATTTCAACATTTTAATGCAATTCATGAGCGCCCGCGCATTATGATAGTTTATCTTCCATACAGAAGCCTTGGCCTCCGTTTTAACGTGCGGACTTTTATCAAGACCTTCCCTGTACCAGCCGCCATGTTCATAATCGATCAAATATTTTTTTATATAGTCCCATTGCTTTTCAAAAGCATCATAGTATTTCGATTCAGCCGGATAAAGTTTGGCCATCAGAAGCAGGGCGTTCAACCCCTCGGCCTGCACCCACCAGGTTTTCTTTTCGTCAATAATGGAGATGTGAGTCGAATCGGGAAAGTAATATCCGGCATCATAAAAGCCGCCATTCTCCACATCCCAACCGTTTGCAAGAGCGTGGTCGACCATTCGTTTTGCCACGGTCATTGTCTTGGCGTCGTGCTCCAATCCCAGGGCATGAGAGGCCTCCAACATCAGGTAGGCCGTTTCAACATCATGACCAAAGGAGACATGATCGTAATAGACATTGGCCTTGCGCACGGCGTCGGAGGAATCGCGGAACGACACCGGCGTCCAGTCCCGTTGCAGAAACAATGTCAAATAGCCTTTTTCCGTGGTGATCGTGTCCCGTATCAACCCAAGCATTTCCAGGAGACGTTGGCACAAAAGACTGTCCGGCCAGACTTTATACAATTCGGTAAATGCTTCAAGCAGATGAATGGACGAGTTCTGATCCTTCCACGGCGCCCGAGTCCGATAGCTTTCGCTCCTGTCGGCAAGCCGTTTGAACAGCCATGTTCCATCTTTTGCCATGAGATCAAAATAGCCGCCGTACAGCGGGTCGTGACTGTGCCGATCGAGCCACGCAAATGTTTCACGGGCACGCTCCAAAGCGGTCGTATCGCGAGACAGGGCGTAATAGGCGGCCAGGGAATAGACGGCAAAGGCGTTGCCATAAGCGCTTTTTATCTCGTCGCTCTCGCTGTTCGTCCTCTCGCCTTTACGATTGCGCAGCCAATAAAAGCCGCCATATTGGTCGTCCCACATTTTCTCTTGCAAAAAACGGAACCCATGCGCAGCGATCTTTTGAAAACGATCATCCCCCGGGAATAGCGCGCTTGCGGATGTCGTCCACACGTGCCTGGTCTGGGTGACGATCATTTTATTTTGAGGGCCGTCGGGCTTCCAGTCGTAGGAAAAATCGCTTAAAAAGCCGCCGTTTATCGTGTCGATGGACAAGGGATACCAGGCATCGAGGATGTTGGACAGCAGCGCCTCCTGCATTTCACTCGCTATTTGTAGTTCCTCCCGATCTGCGGCGAAAGCATTTCCAGCGAGAACAGCTAAAAGCAAGAATTGCAGCCCAAGACTTGGGAGGCATGATAACATTATATTTTTATACATATTCACGATCCTTAAAAGTTTCCATGAACCTTTCAAAGGATGAATTTAATTCTCTCCCAGCAACCGGTTTGCGGCCAACACCAAAAACATAAAATTGGTTGCGCCGCCGCCCATAACATATTCCGTCTGCTGCCAAAAGTAAGGCCAGATTTTCAACTCGGGCAAGTCCGGTCGAATAAGGGCGGTTCCCGAGATCGAGCCGCCGGGGATGTAGGACCATTCCGCGCGATTGCAGCCATAAGCGACGAGTGCGGATTCGACGCCGACGCCGGAAACGAAAGACATGGAATTCATGCCCGGATGCACGCCGAGGACAAAGTTGAGCGCATTCAGCACGGGTTCCGCGGAAAAGAGTTCCGGGAAGGCGGAATGCAGAAAAAATTGATCGACGCCAAAGCGTTGAATTCCCCATCCCGCGCCCCAGATGTTCGGCGTATATTTGACGCCGAAAGGCGTCTCTTTTGTCATCTCTTCCACCTGCCCGGAGTACTCTGTAATCTCGGGCAGAACCATTTTGATCAAATCCACGTCCCTTGTACGAGAAACAAGGCGGCTGACGGCCGGGGCCGTTTGGCGAATATTTTTCGTAACAAGGTCTCGTCGGCTTTTAATAAAATCGATATATCGTGGCTCTCCGGTGGAAAGATAGAGTTCGACAGCGGCATCGATCAACCCGACGAGATTGCTTTCCTCGTTGTTATCCCATAACTTTTTGGCAATTTCGAGGCCGTCTGCGGCGAGCGAATCGTTAAAGCCTTTCAAAGCCCGGTAGCTTGCCGCCAGGC
>JAJRST010000193.1 GCA_024278645.1 bacterium
TAGCCGTCTTGCGAAGACCCTCTCAGGGCGCCGTCGAGGCCGTCGGTCGTTGTGTGACGGTAATCGACGGTTGCATTCAGCGCCCATTTTTTGCCCGTCATCAGGTCGACGCCGCCGCCAAAAATAAAAGCGACGTCCCAAAAGGCCTTGCCCTCCAAATTGGGGTCGCCGATGGCATGAGGCTTGTCAATGTTATAGGTGTAATTTATACCGCCAAAGCCGATGCTGCCATAAGGACGAAAAAAACCCGTGGTTTTCAGGTAAATGTTGCCCTTCAGGTCGGCGTTAAATACATTTGTGTGAAAGGTTCGCTGACTAAAGCCATCGCTCAATTGACCGTAGCCAAGGCCAAGCCGTACATGAAATCGATCGCTGACCATAAACCTCATAAAGCCCTCGCCGGCCATGGCAAGCCCCGTATGCAACACATCACAATAAATTTTCTGAACGCCGCCGTTAAACCCCATACCGAAAGTTGGCCTGTACTCCTCTTCTGCAAATATCGCCGTTGATGCAAAAACAAAAGCTGCAATAGCAACACTAATTGCCGATATTCTCCTGCTCATTTTTTTCTCCTGTCGACTAAAAGAAAACATTCCCCAGCTATTCGTTGCAAAGGTGCTGATAATGTTTGATGGCTTCTTGCGGTAAAATGGTTACAATATCGATTTTTTGTCCGCTGTTTTGATTGTAGGCTTGAAGCAAGGTGGTGATTTCCTTGAGCGTGTTTTCAAGCCGTTCATACTCCATTTCCGACCCCAGGATGTGCCGCAAATCGATGAGCTTTTCGCCCAATCTTTCAAAATAGTAATTGCTGAGCGATGTTGTGATCAGGTCCTGCACTTTGTCATCAATGCTGTGCTTGCGTTCGATGATGTTTTTTATCGTATCCTTGACCTGATAGGTCTTTAGCTCCTTCCTCAGGGAAACGTCCACTCCCATATAAAGCAGCAACGACGGCGTGCGGGTATAATACTCGGTATTTGGTGCAATTTCTTGCAAAATATAGCGTTCCAACACCTTTTTTTCATTTGTTTTTATGGCTCTGTGAGCGGCGTATCGAAGAGAATTCGCTTCCTTGGCATAGATTACTTTGATAAGCAGATCAAAAGTGGGAAAGTAAAACAGCTCGTCCATTTGCGGCCTTTTTGCACCAATATTTTTGTTCTTCTTTTTAGCCGTCGTTGTACAATTTTTATGCCATGAAAACAAAGGTTTAAGAACTTTATTATAAACAAAAAAAACAGGCGACAAATTTCTTAAATGACTGAAATCACCGATAAAATTAAGTATTTTCAAGTTGTTATGCAAATAAAATAAATGCATGGGAAAAATAAAATGAAAAGGCTGAATGCGCCTGCACTTGCTTTCCCCGGGTGAATTGTCTTGCATACGGACATAGTTTCGCAAAGAAGCACAATGCCGGTTCATGGCGACAACAGCAAAGCATTAAACAGCAGTTTAAAGGATCCCTGGGTCGACGCCCTGAATTGCGGACTAAAACCGTACAGCACAAGCTGTCCCTTGCCCTTCTTCAGCCAAACCAAAACCGGTTTTTGCGACAACAATTTTTCTTTTTCGCAATATCCGCTCAAAAGTATATCCTTTTCCGGGAAAAAGCCGACGACCCTGCGCTGCATATCAAACGAGGGCACCGATGTGGTGAAAATCGGGCGTCCCCGGTAAAAGATGCCGGTCTCATTCGGCATACCAAGAGCCAGCGGATGATCGGCGTTGAGCTTCATTCTCATCAACGATCCCTGGCAGTACAATCCTTTTTGCGCCGCGGTTTTGGAAACGTCTTTGACGGGAAATTGAAAAGCCTCGGTCTCCTTTTCGCTTTTTTTGATTTCCAGTAAGCCGGTGAACAACAAAGTCGACCTGCCCCAGGCCAGAACGATGCCGCCGTCGTCGATAAAGGCGGCTGTTTTTTGCAGCCCCTCCTTGCCCATGCCTTTTGTAAATTCAGGCGGGTAATCCGGCACGCGGTAGGTCTCGCCCGATTTGTATTTGCCGCTCATCAGCACATCCTTGTCCGCATCGGCAAAGATGAGGATGTCGTATTTTTTTAAATCAATTTTCTTAAAATCGCCGGGCCGCACAATCGTATAGGGAATATGGTATTGATCGAAAATAAAGCGCGTCCAGCCGGCGTCCATATCGTGAAACCAGGTTTCCACAAGAGCAATCTTTGGCAAACGAACGGAAGATGTTTTGGCGGCGGTTTTTTGCGCGACAAACAGCGGTGGGACGGTCAGGCTTTGCAAAAACGCGTCATCCATTTTTCCATGAATGATAAAGCTGCCTTTTGCAAAAGAGCGTTCCCGAATGACGGCGTCTTCCGCCAGTCTCTCGACCTTGAGGCCTTTTGATAGAGCCGTAAACGCCGCTTTGTAACTTTCATTATTTGCAACATCAAAGATTGACGCCGCATAGTCGGCAGGCGCCTGCACGCCTGATTTTAAAGAGTCGGGCAGCTTTTCCAGCGAGGCTTCCAGAGCCGTCGAACGAGTTTTGATCTCGATGGCCGTCACGCCGCGATGCAACGGCAAGGACCAGCTTGTGATGTCGTACGGTTTGATAATTTCACCGCCCGGCGTGTAATGACGGAGGGGAAAGTTCTGCTTTTCCAGAACTTCTTTGATGAAAGCGCGGAAAGGCTGCGCCAGCGGCACAACGACATCGCCGCTCTTGTAGGTTCGATTGTTCAATGTCAGGTCTTTGGACAGCCTGAACAGGTTGACGCCGTGCTCGCGCAAAAGGGCGAGCAGGCCCAGGAATTCGCTTTTATCATGCTGCTGTTGCGGAAAAATAAAATA
>JAJRST010000194.1 GCA_024278645.1 bacterium
AAAAAGTTTGGCGCCCCGACAGTGACCAAGGACGGCGTCACTGTTGCAAAAGAAATTGAACTTGAAGACCCATTTGAAAATATGGGCGCGCAAATGATAAAAGAAGTCGCGTAGAAAACCAGCGACATTGCCGGCGACGGTACAACCACCGCCACGGTTTTGGCGCAGTGCATCGTACGCGAAGGTTTGAAGAATGTCACGGCCGGCGCCAATCCCACCGCCCTTAAACGCGGCATTGAAAAAGGCGTCAAGGCCATTGTCGAAGAAATTAATAAAATGAGCAAGCCGTTGCCCGGCAAAAAAGAAATTGCCCAGGTCGGCTCCATCTCCGCCAACAACGATCCTGAAATCGGCGAGTTGATTGCCGACGCCATGGAAAAAGTGGGCAAAGACGGCGTCATCACTGTTGAAGAAGCAAAAGCGACCGAGACAAGCCTGGAAGTCGTGGAAGGCATGCAATTCGATCGCGGCTACCTTTCCCCCTATTTCGTCACCGATTCCGAGTCCATGGAAGCTGTTCTTGAAGAACCGATGATCCTGATCCACGACAAAAAGATCAGCGCCATGAAGGACTTGCTTCCCGTTCTCGAAAAAGTGGCCCAGATGGGCAAGCCGTTGCTGATCATTGCCGAAGATGTCGAAGGTGAAGCGCTGGCCACGTTGGTCGTCAACAAGCTGCGCGGCACCCTCAAAGTCGCCGCCGTCAAGGCGCCTGGCTTTGGCGATCGCCGCAAAGCCATGCTTGAAGACATCGCTATTCTGACGGCCGGACGCGTCATCTCCGAAGAAGTCGGCTTTAAGCTTGAAAATGCCACGGTCAGTGATCTCGGTCAAGCCAAGCGCGTGACCATTGACAAAGACAATACAACGATCGTTGAGGGCGGCGGTAAAACCGAGGATATCCAGGGCCGCATCAGCCAGATTAAAAAGCAAATTGAAAATTCGACCTCCGATTATGACAAGGAAAAGCTGCAGGAACGTCTGGCCAAGCTGGCAGGCGGCGTGGCCGTCCTGAACGTGGGCGCGGCGACGGAAGTGGAAATGAAAGAAAAGAAAGCCCGTGTCGAAGACGCTTTACATGCCACTCGCGCTGCCGTTGAAGAAGGCATCGTTCCCGGCGGCGGCGTTGCTTTCCTGCGTGCGTTGCCAACTCTGGACAAGGTTAAAGTTGACGGCGACGAGGAAATCGGCATCAATATTTTAAAACGGGTTCTTGAAGAGCCGATTCGCCAAATTGCTGAAAACGCCGGCTCCGAAGGATCGATCGTGGTGCAGAAGGTCAAAGATGGCAAGGACGGCTACGGCTACAATGCCGCAACCGACGCCTATGAAGACCTGTTCGAGGCCGGCGTCATCGACCCGGCAAAGGTCACCCGCATTGCTCTTGAAAATGCGTCGTCCGTTGCAGCACTCATGTTGATGACGGAGGCGGCCATTGTGGACAAGCCTGAAGAAAAACCTGCCGCTCCGGCCATGCCTCCGGGCGGAATGGACGGCATGTATTAATTCTATTGCCTCCCTTTATAAAAAAAGCCTCCGTCGTATTTGGCGGAGGCTTTTTTGTTATATACTCGCTTTTACCGCTGCAATCAGACCTTTTCCGGGACGACGAACGGATAGCGGTATTCTTTTGTCAGATAGCTATCGGCTTCTTCATCGCCGACGAATTTAAAGGTCCGGTCGTTAAAAGTCAACTCGCGGCCCAACCGATAAGAGATGTTCGACAGATGGCACAAAGTCGTCGACCTGTGTCCTTCGAGGACATCGCCGGTGAGCTTTGTCCAATCCTCGGCGCGCACAGCATCAATAAAATTCATAAAGTGCGCCGACCCGCCGGCGCCGGCCAGGTTGTTTGGATCCGCAACCTCATCAGCGACGCCTTCAAACTTTGGCCCCGGCTCATTTTTAAAGCCAAAATAGGTGTACCATTTGTTGCCGTTCAGATGCATCCAGCCCTTTGTGCCATAGAACAAATTGCCGATTCTGATGCCGTCGTCGGCGTTGGTGTACAAACCGCGAACTTCGAATTGCAGAATCTTGCCGTCGTCCCATTCCATGGTCGCCAACTGCGTATTCGGCGTTTCCTGGTCGTCAATAAAAGCAAATTTTCCACCGACGCATTTGATCTTTTTCGGCATGTCGTCCTTGTCCAAGCCCCAACGTGCGATGTCCATTTGGTGCGGCCCCTGGTTGCCGAGATCGGCGGCGCCAAAATCCCAGAACCAATGCCATTTGTAATGCACGTACTGCGGATTAAAGGCACGCCATTTTGCCGGTCCAAGCCACTGGTTGTAATCCAACCCTTCCGGAACAGGCCCGTCGGGCTGGTGGCCGATTGTATCTCTCTTTTTGTAGCACAGGCCCTTGGCCATGTAGATTTCGCCCAGCTCGCCGGAGTGCAAAAACTCGATGGCTTTGCGAACGCCGTAGATGCTGCGGTTCTGCATACCGCATTGCACAACGCGGTTGTAGCGGCGCGCCGCTTCGACCATTTTCTGACCTTCCCAGATCGTATGCGTCAACGGCTTTTCGCCGTAGACATGCTTTCCCGCCTGGCACGCCCAAATGGCCTGCAACGCATGCCAGTGATCGGGCGTGGCCGTCGAGATGGCGTCCAGGTCCTTGTCGTCCAGGGCTTCGCGAACATCCGTGGTAAATTTTGGTTTCTTGCCGCCCAAGTCAACGACCATTTTTTCCGTCGCCGACCATAATTTTTTGTCCGGCTCGACAATCCAGGTTATGGCCACGCCATCCATCTTTGACCACTGTTCGATGTGGCTGCGGCCGCGGCCATGCACGCCTGAGACGGCGATGTTTACCCTGTCATTGGCGCCCAAGACTGTTTTGGGCAAAGTTGATCCAATAACGGCCCCCGCGGCTGCTGCTCCGGCAATTTTTTTTGCAAAATCTCTGCGAGAAACATCCTTCTCAGACATTCGTATCTCCTTCCTTTTTATGTATTGTTTTTTATATAGAATTAGAAATAAATTCGCACATAAAGAGCGGGCTCCAGGCGGATGCCGATGCGGTGATTTATCTGCGTATCCTCTATTAGCGTAAACCCGGTATCGGTTTCCATTTTTGTGTTCTCATAAGTGTATTGGGCAAACCTGGCGTGCGCCGTCAGACTGACATAACGGTTGAGAAAAAACTCGGCGCCAAAGGAGGCGCCGGCGCCCAAGGTCAGGCTGGAGCCGTTCTCGGCGGTTATGCTGGTCCCCGTCGGCTTTTCCGTTGCGTCGGAGCCGATGCCGACAATGCCGTAAAAGCCAAAATAAGGGACAACCCGATTTCGCGGCATAAAATAAAAGCGATATTCCGGATAGATGGTCAAGGAAAAGCTGCTTTTCGTCGGCCCCGGTGATACATTGGCCCCGGCCTTGGATTCGCTTCGTTCGGAGTTATAGTCGAGACTGCCGTCAATGAGAACCATTGCGGTGGGAGAAATCATTCGGCCAAACCCAAATTCCTGCCCAAAGTTGGAAACTCTGGCGGCCAGAGAGGATTTACCAGGCAACGTTCTCGCATTCAAAGAAGCCATTGCAAGAAGCAAAATCAAAAAAGGCAGATGACGTTTCATAGCCCTACTCCAAGATGTGTGCAATTTTAATAATTTAAAATATGATGTTTTGCAAAAGAAGCAACAAAATTCTTTAAGAAACAATTATTTCTGACAGGAAGGGCAGAAAAAGGTGCTTCGTCCGCTCAATACAATTTTTTGAATCTCCGAACCACAAGCGGTGCACGGTTCGCCTTCTTTTTGGTATACGGTTAATACCTGTTGGAAGAAACCGGGTTCCCCATGTGCATTACGAAAATCATTTAACGTTGTCCCACCCTTTTCAAGCGCTGTATTGAGAATAGACTTTATACCTTTCACTAATCTACGCCGTTCATTGTTTTTCAAAGCGTTCGCTGGTCGTGTAGGGTGGATGCCAGCTTTAAACAGTGCCTCGTTTGCATAGATATTACCAACGCCGACGACGTTTTGCGCATCTAAAATCCATAATTTGATCGCCTTTTTCGATCTTTGCGCCGTTCTTGCAACATAGTCTTCATTAAAATCATCGGACAAGGGTTCAACGCCCAAATGAGCAAATCGAACATAGTTGTCGAGTTCTCCCGGGGCGACGACCTCCACCAAACCGAATCGTCGGGGATCGCGAAAGCGAACCTGCAAATCATCAAACCGGAACACCACGTGGGTGTGCTTTTCCAACGGCGTCTTCGTCGGAAACAAACCCAGGCGGCCGCTCATGCCCAGGTGAATCACGACAGCCGCCCCATTGTTCAAATGCCATATAAGATACTTTGCCCGCCGGGAGAGGCCGGTGATGCTGCGGCCGTGCACCCAGGCGCGAAAATCATCCGGCCGTACCGGCCAGCGCAGCCGAACATCATATATGTCGACGCCTGAAATGGACCTGTCGACAATACGAGGTTCGAGATTTAAGCGAATGGTTTCTACTTCCGGAAGTTCAGGCATAAATTATAATTCATTCTTTAAAACTTGTCCAGCTCGACGACTGTGATTGCGAGCGCTGCCGCATGCGCCTTTCCAGTTTCGCAAGACGACGCTGTTCCGGCGTATTGGGAACAGTGGGCTGGCGCATCTTACTTTGCAAGTTGGCCGCCTGGGCGATGCTAATGCGCTCCCGACAAAGCGAATAGACTTCCATCACGTTCTTGGGCGCTCTTATTTTCACCTTTCGCCGACCCGCGCCTCTCGGAATAAGCGTGACCTGTTGATCACGGTATTCAGCGCTTTTATAATCACGCCAAAGCCCGATTTTCTCATTGCCGGCGTTGTTATTTTTATCAATATAGCGCACCCTAAAGCCGTGCTCATAGAGCGTCCACTCCTGATCCTTGCCCAGGGATCGCATCAAATTGACCGCCGGGCCAAAGAGAATAAAGACAAGGTACACGGCATAATCCGGTATCTTGCGCAGCCAGGGCGCCAACTGGCTGCCGTAGGTAAATAAAAAAAATACCACTGCAAAGAGCAACCCCAAAAGATAGTAAAGGAACTTGTTCGACTTTTGGGGCTTGTACATCCATGTTATAAGTGGTTTGCCAAGCTCCACCTGAGCCTGGCCGCGCAGGGCGACATCAAAAAAGTCAGACATTTTTTTATCCCTTTACACTTCCTAAAGTTAATCCTGAAACAAGCCATCGGCTCAGAAATAAAAAGAGTACGACAACCGGTATACTTACAACAACCGCACCCGCCGAATATAATCCCCAGGAAACTTCCATGTTGGATTGAAACATTTTGAGGCCGAGCGGCAGTGTGAACAAATTTTGATCCTGAATAAGAACGTTGGCGACGAGATATTCCGACCACGCCGTCATGAACGAAAACAGCGCCGTGATGACCAGGGCCGGCGCGGCCAGGGGCAAAACGATGCGCCAAAAGATGCCGAATTCCGAACAGCCGTCGATTCGAGCCGCCTCTTCGAGGCTGTAGGGGATGGTGTCGTAGTAGCCCTTCATCTGCCAGATTGTAAAAGGCAACGCTGTCGCCGAATAGGCGATGATCAAACCCAAATAGTTGTCATAAGCCTTGATGGCGATGAGCAAAATGAACAACGGCAGCAGCAACATGGTGACCGGAAACATTTGCGTGGTGATGAGTCCGATCATGGCGGCGTCCCTGCCGATGAATTTATAACGGGAAAAGGCATAGCCGGCCGTGGCCGCCAGCCCCACGCCGACGACGGTGACGCAGGCGGAGACGATGAGGCTGTTTCCCATCCAGCGTAAAAACGGCTCCTGCGTGAAAAGACGAAAGTAGGTTTGTAACGTGGCGTCCGTCGGAATAAGCGCCAGGGACTTGCTGAGCAGGCGGTCGCCCGG
>JAJRST010000195.1 GCA_024278645.1 bacterium
GCAGGAACGACGGAGCGCCCCTGCCGCGCCGGATGATTAATTGTTATGCTGGTACAAATGAATGTCCTGTTGCGGGTATGGGATGGAGATGCCTTCCTGATCAAAGCGTTTTTTAATCGTCTCCGTAGCGTCAAAATAGACATCCCAGTAATCGGCGGCGTTCACCCAAACACGCACGACGAAATTGACGCTGCTGTCCGCCAGCTCCGAGACGGCCACCTGCGGCGCCGGGTCGTTCAAAATGCGCGCATCCTTGGCGACGATGTCATTCAACACAGCCTTCGCTTTATCAATGTCATCGTCATAACCGATGCCGGCGACAAGGTCGACGCGCCGCGTCGGTTTTGTCGAATAATTGGTAATGTTGCCGCCGGTGATGCTGGCGTTGGGCACAATGATCGTTTTGTTATCCGGCGTGCGCATTTGCGTGGTGAAAATCTGAATTTCCTCGACGATGCCGGCCGTACCGCCAGCCTCGATAAAGTCGCCGACTTTGAAGGGGCGGAAGATGAGCATGAGAACGCCGGCGGCAAAATTGGCCAACCCGCCTTGCAGCGCCAGGCCAATGGCAAAGCCGGCGGCGGCGAGTATGGCCGCAAAAGAGGTCGTTTGGAAGCCGAGAACATTCAAGGCCGCCAGCACCACAAAGATCAAAAGAAAGATGTAAACGAGATTGGCGACAAAACCGATGAGCGTTGCATCCACTTTTTGTCGTTCCAGGACTTTTCGCGTCGTCTTTTTCAGCATTCCGGCGACCCATTTGCCGAGAATGAAAATGACGAGCGCATACAGAATGTTCAAGCCGATGCTAACGCCTTTTGTTGTTAAAAATTCCAGCAGCTTTGGTAATAAACTTTCCATTTCAGTTCTCCCTTTTACGTCTGGTTTTATGGATTTGTTAAGGTGTGGATTGCAACGTTTGAATCCCCAAATCGCCTCAAGGCCGGGGACCTCCCCGGTTTAATTTAATAACCGGAAAACAACCAGCCCTTCAATTCTATTCCGTAAAAAACCTGTTCGTGAAAATAGTCTTGACAATTAAAACAGGATTAGTTATTTTATTACAAGTCTTAATCGATTTCGAACTCGATTAAGACTGCAAAAGAGGCCGATTTCCCCTTTAGTAAAAATTATTATGACATCAACTACGATCCCAACAATACTTTCCATCGCTCTATAAAGTTACTGCAATTTTATGTCGTAAATATTACGAGCTAACTATTTTAAATACAAACTATTCGGAGACGCCAAGTGGGAAAAGGAATGTTCACAGTGCTCGCGGTTTCACTGGCTATGCTTGTAATGGCATCTCATCTTTCGGCGGCGACGACCGGAAAAATCGCCGGCAAAGTTATTGATGCGCAGAGCGGCGAGCCATTGCCCGGCGCCAACATCATAGTTGTTGGCGCCAATTACGGCGCCGCCGCCGATGGCGACGGCAATTACTTTATCATCAACATGCCGCCGGGGCGCTACGATGTAGAGGCGCGCATGATCGGTTACGCATCCGTTAAAATGACCGGCGTGCAGGTGCGCACCAACGCCACCACAACGGTCAATTTTAAGTTAACGACGGAAGTGATCGAGGGTGAAACCATTGTCGTCACGGTTGACGCCATTTCTATTAAAAAGGATCAGACCAGTTCTATCCGAAATGTGTCGTCCGATCAGATCAGCATCCTTCCCGTGGAGAGCGTGCAACAGGTGCTTAATCTGCAGGCCGGCGTTGTCAACGGTCATTTTCGCGGCGGCCGCAGCAATGAGGTTTCTTATATGATAGACGGCCTGCAGGTGAACGACGCCTATAATAAAAGTCCGTTGACCAACGTTGAAACCGAAGTTGTCCAGGACGTTGAGGTGATTCTCGGGACGTTCAACGCCGAATACGGCAGAGCCATGAGCGGCGTTGTGAACGCGGTGACCAAGGAAGGCGGCGGCAAGCTGCATGGTATGATTTCCGGTCAGCTTGGCAACTATTTTACAAATCATGATGATATTTTCATTGGCTTGAAACCGTCCGACATCACTCGAAAAAAGAATTTTCGTTTGCAATTGCAAGGCCCGATCCTGAAAAAATACTTGTCCTTTTTCATCAACTTTCGCAACCGCGATGAGCAAAACCACCTGAACGGCATTTACAGGTTCAATCCTTATGATTACAGCGATTTCACCTCGGTGAATCCGCAGGAGTGGTACTCCGAACATACGGGAGACGATTCGTATGTGCCCATGAACATCTACAAGGGATACTCTTTATATGCCAAGATGACGCTGCGTCCGTTTCCCGGATTAAAGGCAAATTTTATCTTTAATCGAGTCGACAAGGAAGAGTCGTACTATTCGCATTTCATGAAATACAACCCTTACGGGATGGGGCGCAGTTATGCGGATGTCAATACTTTTACTTTTTTATTGAACCACACTCTTTCTAAAAATATCTTTTACGAATTCAAGGTGAATTTTGTGGACAACCTGGGGCAGTACTTTGTCTATTAGGACCCCTTGGATCCGCGCTATGTGAGCGACTGGTACGGTTTATCCCCCGGGCCGGGTTTTTCGACCGGCTCTCAGGACAAAACGCACAACACTTATGCGACGAAACGACTGGATATAAAATACGACCTAACCTGGCAGATCAACAACAATCACAGCATAAAGACGGGCTTTTTATTGACGAATCATGACAAAGATATTCGCGAATACCGGATTGTCAATAAATATCGCAACGCCTCTATCGACCGCGTCAAGGACACATTGTGGACGTCTGAAGGGGAGATAGAGAAAATCCGTTACCCCTATTATGAACCGGAAATACTCGACGACTCGACCTCCTATTCCAACATTTATCGAAAAAAGCCCAGGGAAATGTCCGCCTATATTCAGGATAAAATGGAATTCGAGGATTTTGTCATAAATATCGGTCTGCGATATGACCGCTTTGACCCGCGAACGGTCTACCCGTCCAATTTACGCAACCCCGGCAACAAACTGAATTATGAAAACAACCCGGAAAGAATGTCCACCTACCCCAAAGCGGATGTGAAAGAGCAATTCAGCCCGCGCTTTGGCCTGGCCTACACGCTCAGCGATCAGGCGAAAATGCATTTCAGCTATGGCCACTTTTTTCAAATGCCGGACGCTTACGCCCTGTACACCAACCATAACTATATCATACCGGAGGCAAATTTTGCCACAACGCTGGGCAACCCTCGGTTGAAACCGGAAAAATCGGTAAAATATGAGGTCGGCCTCTGGCAGCAACTCGCCAAGGGAGTGGGCGTGAATATCGCACTTTATTATGCCGATGTTTACAATTTATTGAGCACGGCCATCATCACAACATACGATGATGTACGCTATGGTTTATATACCAACAAGGATTATGGTAATCGCAAAGGCCTGGAGCTGGGTGTGGATGCACAGCTCGGCCGCTGGTATTCGAGCGTCAATTACACCCTGCAATACACGCGCGGCAACGCCGACAACCCCTTGCAAACCTTTACGCGCGCCGGCGCCAGCATGGATCCCATTGCTCGCCTCATTCCGCTTGCCTGGGATCAACGACACACGCTTAACGCCACCTTGTCGTACCAGGCGAGTAATTTTAACGCCACTTTTACGGGATACTATAATTCCGGCACGACCTATACCTGGCAGCCGTTGAGCGACAGCCGACTGTCTCTGGTCAACCTCTATCCTAATAACGCCTATAAACCGGCAAATTTCACACTGGATTTTAACGGCTATTATGATATACCGTTGCGCAGCAATCTCAAGCTGCGGCTGTCTCTGTTGGTTTACAACCTGCTGGATGCAAAAAATGAACTCATCGTCGACAGTACGACAGGACGGGCGAACCAGACCATTGTCCGCGACGTCGATCTTATTTTGCATCGCAGTGATTTCAACACCTATTATGATCGGATTAACAATCCGGCCAATTTGAGCGCGCCTCGAGAAGCCAAGTTTACCGTGGGCGTCTATTTCTAAAAGAACTTTAGGCACTCAATCAAAGGAATACATTATGATGGAAAGAAAAGTCTTCTTTAATATTGGCCTTTTCGCAGCGGTGATGTTATTCGCCTTGCCGAACACGGGTACGGCTCAATTCAGCAAAATATATGAAGGGCCGGACGACCCTGCCGGCGACCAGGCCGCCGTGCGCAGCGCGCCTTTTAACGGCAACCGCTTTTATGTGTTGTTGAACAACAACACCTCGCTTTGGGATACCGGGCACGGTAAGGCCATTTGGAACAAATGGCCCGACATTTATAACGGTTTTACCATGGCGCACGGCGTCAACGCAATGATGGCCGCGCGCACCTACGTCGCCGGCGACTCGACGATCATTGACAACATTGATGAAATAAATTCCCGCGATGACTTGACGATCATTTACCGCGGGCAGCATGGCTGGCGTGGCCGTAATGATCTTGACCCGACAGGCACTGTTGAGTGGGGATGTAAACCGGTCATTACCTATATGAATCCACTGGCGGAGACCATGGCCATGAGCAATAATCCCGATTCCTGGCCGGTAAACGGATGGCCCGCCCGCGGCGATGAATTGAAATGGCCGGGCGAGTGGGACGGCCGATTTGGCCGCGGCGTTATTTACGCCGATCTGTAGAGTTATTACGTCGTCAACGACGCCCAGGATCAGGAGTATCTTGGCCCCGAAGACAGCGTCAAGTACTATCCCAGGCCGGGCGTTTATATTGGCGACAAGAATCCCAACGTCACCACGCAAAAGGGGTTGCCTTGGGGCGGCATCGGGCTGCGTATTTCCATACGCGCCTTTCAGTGGAACAATCCGCAGGCGCGCGACGCCATCTTTGTCGAGTATACCACAGCCAACATATCGGACTATGACTTGCCGGAGATGTGCTTTGGCTATTACCTGCACCCTTACGTCGGCGAGGATCATGGACTCCTCGGCGACGATTATCTCTATTTCAACAAAGAAATCGACATGTCCTATAACTGGGACCGCGACGGCGTTGGCGCCGGCGGCTTGCCCACCGGCGCATTCGGCATGGCCTACCTGGAAAGTCCGGCCAACTCTTTTGACCGTATTGACAATGACGACGACGGCCTTGTCGATGAAAAGCGCGACAATGTTGCCACAAAGATGGTCGGCCCCTACGACGGCATCCAGGACCTTGAAAAGTTCTTGTCCTTTTATAATTTAGCCGAAGAGGATTTGCGCGCGCATTGGGACGCCGATGAGGACCAGGATTGGCAGGACGGGTTTGATGCGAATGGAAACGGCATCTATGACCTGGGCGAAAATCCCGGCGACGATGTCGGTCTTGACGGCGTCGGCCCCGGCGAGTTGAACTATACCGGGCCGGATGAAGGCGAATGCAACCACAAGCCGGACTTTGTCGAAGGCGTCGGCTGCGAACCCAATTTTGCTTTTACCGACGTCTCCGAGTCCGACATGCTCGGCCTCACTTCGTTCCACACTTATGACCACGAGTCAGAGCCCAGAATTCATACCGACGATCAGCGAATCTGGGAATATTTTTCCGATGCCAGTTACGATGTATTTCAGGATCAGCCCGGCGCATGGGTCAATCTTTTTGCCACCGGTATTTTCCCGCTTTACAAAGGTAGGACCGAACGCATCTCCATGTCGCTGGTCGCGTCCTACGATCCCCTGGAAGGCCTGAACTCCCCCGAACACAAGGCGCCGTCCCTGTATCGCAAAAAACAAGTGACGCAGATCATATATGAGCGCGACTATCGTTTCGCCATGCCGCCCAAAATGCCCACGCTCAAAGCCGCCGTCGGCGACGGCAAGGTTGTCCTCACCTGGGATGATATCGCCGAAAAGTTTACGCGGGAACCCATGCTGCAAAATGAAAATGATTTCGAGGGTTACAAGCTGTACAAGGCAACGGACAAGAATTTTATTGACGCCGAAGTCGTAACCGACGGATACGGCAACAGCTTGTACAAGCGGCCTGTGTTTCAATGCGATCTCATAAACGGCATTAGCGGTTTTGCCGATTTCGGTTATATTGACGGCGTCGCCTATTACCTTGGAGACGACACCGGTATTCAGCATTACTTTGTCGATACCGATGTTGAAAACGGCAAAACCTATTACTATGCGCTTGTGGCCTATGATCGCGGCATCCCGGACCTTGGCGACGGTGTAACGCCGTCGGAGAATAATATCGTCATCGAACTCGATGAGGCCGAAGAAGTAAAATCGCACGGCCGCAATGTGGTCATTGTCACCCCGCACCAAAAAGCGGCAGGTTATGTGCCGCCGCAAATCGAAATGCTGAAGAAAAGCTGGCCGCCAAGCACCGGCAAGGTGACGCCGAGAATTATTTCGCCGGACAATATCAAGGAGAACCATATTTACAAGGTCGCTTTTAGCATCGACACATTGCGAACGCTGCGTAATGCGCCGCATTATATAAAGTTTTTAACAAACGGTTATACGGTGTACGACGTTACCGACGGCAATCGTGTTGTGATATAAAAAATAAGAACCGGGGACGAGTCCGAGGACACGCCACGCAACACCGTATTTATCGACAGCCTTGGGGGCTATTCACTCGAACCGTCATCGCCTTTTGATACGGATGTATTCGAGGGGTTGAGCCTGAATATTTACCTGGAAACCTTTGCGCAAAGCGCGGAATTCGACTATGAAGAATCCGGTTGGCGCGTCGGCAATGCCTCCGGCAAGGTGGCGATGAAAGTGACCGCGTCTGCGGAAGCGGCCAACTACCCCTGGGAATATGAAATCATTTTTGGCGACCCCGGCATGTACCGCACGGCAACCACGAGAACGACGCGCATCCGGGACGAGCATGGTGAAAAGGTGGATAAGAAGCGAATGCTTCTTGGACAGGAATTCAATTACAAAGTGATCGTCAAAACTTTTCCGGATACGCTGGGCGATTACCTGACCCTGGACCTGGCAGTCTTTGACGCAGACAGCAACGGCGTTTACGAGATGAGCAAGGACCGCGTCTTTGTCGGCTACCTCGATACCCGTGGGAACTGGTACAAGACGCTGTTCGTCATCGAGTTTGAGCCGGGGTCCGACATGCCGCAACGAAACGATGTCTACCGCATGACTATAAAGCGACCGTTTTTCGCCACGGACTCGCTTTTGTTCAAAGTTTTGCCCAAGGGGGAAACGGATCTCAAAGCCGTCAAAACCGTGATGGACTCCATCCAGGTCGTTCCAAACCCTTACGTGGCGACCAATCACATGGAGCCTGCTGTAGCCAACCAGTTCCTCAATCAACGACGTCGCATTTTATTTACTCACTTGCCGGCGCGTTGTACTATCAAGATATTTACTGTCAGCGGCGTTCTTGTGGATGAGCTGGACATTGAAAACAGTCAGGACAACGGAACCGCCTTTTGGGATCTGCTTTCCAAAGAGGGGCTGGATATCGCGGCCGGCGTGTACGTCTATTATGTCAAAGCCAAGGAAACAGGCGATGAAAAGATCGGCAAATTCAGCATCATTAAATGAGACGATTTTAGTGGCCTTGTTCATAAAAAGCATGAATCGAAAGGACTAAGAAATGAGAGCAAAGAGTCTTTTGTTTTTTATAATCGCGAGTTTCTCGCTTTCCTGGCAGGCGGCGTATGGGGAGGAGCCCTACCGCGTCGGGACGACTGCGGCGAATTTTCTGGAAATCGGCTTTGGCAGCACTGGCGCCGCAATGGGAGATGCAGCGGTGGCTTCTGTAGAGGACCTCTCCGCTATTTATTGGAATCCGGCGCGGCTTTCCTATATGCAGCAAAGCGAAGCACAGTTCATGTATCAGCCTTGGTTTGCGGATATCAACACATCGTTCAGCGCCGCCAGTTTTAAGGTTCCCGGCGTCGGCGTGTTCGCCGCAGGTTTTTATCAGGTTGCTTACGGAGACATGAAAGTGACGACAATGCAACAGCAGGACGGCACCGGAGAGATGTATTCGGCAAGCGATTATGCGTTCAGCCTTACTTATGCGAGAAAGCTGGCGCAATGGTTCGCTTTTGGCGTTTCCGGAAAATATATTCATCAAAAAATCTGGCACTCGAACGCCAGCGCCCTGGCTGTGGACCTGGGCATGGTGGTCAACACCCTGTTCTTTTCGCCTTCGGGCGAACGACAGGATGGTTTGACTATTGGCATGAGCATCGCCAATTATGGCACGCGCATGAAATTTGACGGCATGGATTTGATGCAGCCGATTGATCTTTATCCTTATGAAGCGGGAAATTATGCCTACGCCGAGGGGCAGTTCAAGACGCTGGAATGGGAGCTGCCGCTTATTTTTCGTATCGGTGCGGCCGTGCATCCCATCGCCTCCGCCCGGCAAAAACTCACCCTGGAAGTGGATGCGCTGCATCCAAACAACAACAGCGAGTCGATCAATGTTGGCGCGCAATATCGCTATACGATTCCGTCGTTCGGCGATTTTTATGTGCGCACCGGCTACAAGGCGCTGTTTATGGTGGACAGTCATTACGGCATGTCTTTTGGCGCTGGAATGAAATATATTTTGATGCGCAATATGGCGATACGCATAGACTATGCTTATCGGGATATCGGACTTTTGGGCAAGTTGAGCGCCTATTCCATAAGCCTGCTTTACTGATGCACGTTCAATTGCGGCGCGGAGGCCCGAGGCTTCGGCAAGGAGGCAAAAATATTTTTTTACTCTTAAAAAAAGCGCTCTTTTATGACAATTTATTCAAAAGAACAATAAATTATTAAAATTTTACTTGCAATATTTAACTATATTTCGTAACTATATTCTGCACTTGCTTATAACCATTTATTATAAAAAAATCTGTTCTTTCGCCGAAGAACATAGCGGCGTAATGTTCTCTTCGCAGTAAAAGCTAATATATATCGTCTGGAACCATAAGAAGCACAACCGGCATCACTTAAAAACAGAGGTTGTCAGACAAATTGTCAGCTCTTCACTCAACATTAGTTACTTAACAATTGCAATATTTGAATTGGCATTGCTCACAAAGTCAGCTCATGTATTCCCGACTATGCTTTAATAATCCAAAAGTAAAAATGTAATAGAGATTAAAGTCAATAACTAAAACCGGATAAAGCTGTAAGAACGCCATGATTAACTAAACCGATTCAAGTAATTAACTTTTAAGCTCTTATTCCAATTTTAACTTTAATCGTTCCACTTTTGAAAGGAGGTGTTGCCAGGGAACAAAGGCGTCATGAAACAATGACTTGAGAAAAGGTCATTCATGCTCTTGCTCAAGAGTATATCTAATTCAAATTCCTTCTAAACTTCTGGTAAAGGAGGTCAAAGCAATGTGGAAAAAGTCAGTCCTTATTTCTGTTCTCATTCTTGCTCTCGGCGTTAGTCTGAGCTTCGCGGCCACTACAGGTAAAATAGCCGGACGCGTTGTTGATGCCGAGACAGGAGATCCGCTCCCCGGCGCGAAGATTATTATTGATGGCACGCTACAGGGAGCCGCAACAGACATGGATGGATATTACTTTATAATTAACGTCCGTCCGGGAGAATACAACCTCAAAGCTTCCATGATCGGCTATCAGACGCAGCTGCAAACCGGCGTTCTGGTCAGCGTTGATCGTACAGCTACGGTTGATTTCATGATGAAGCAGGAAGCTATCGAGGGTGAGGAAGTCACGATCATCGCGGAACGTCCCGTTGTTCAAATGGACGTCTCCTCGACGCAAGCCGTCATCAGTCCCGCCGCCATTGAAAACAACAACTATAAAACAGTCGCAGATGTCATGGGGTCGCAACCCGGCGTTATCGGTTTCGGCGCCCGCGCTTCCCGACCGATGTTCCGTGGGTCTGCGTTTGAAGACACGGAGTTTTCCCTCGACGGCATGGGGCTTGTTGATGACATCTCAAACAAACCGTACATGAAAGTGAACCTGGGCGCCGTCCAGGAAATTCAGGTGATTACCGGTGGTTTTAACGCTGAATATGGCAACGTTCGCTCCGGTCTCATCAATGTCGTCACCAAAGAAGGCTCGAACCGCTACACCGGAAGTATCGACTTTAAATACTCGCCGGCGCAGGTAAAGCACTTTGGTCCGCTCATCTACGGCAGCAATTCGCCCATCGTGTTGCCGTTCGTCAGCGAAGAGTATGGCGCTTTCTCCGGCGTTCAGGCGGATGGCTCGCCCAATTACATGTTCCCAGGGTGGGAAAAATACTCCACCGAAACGCTCCAGCCAGGCGATCCCCACTATGGCAGCACCTACGAAAACCTCGCCCTCTACCTCTGGCGCCATCGCTCAAAAAGCAATCTCGATATGTTGAGAAGATTGTATGAGGAAGGCAAGGTCCAGGGCGATTTAAGCAACGTCGATTGGGATGAAGACGCCGTATTCGAATACGGCACGACCCCGGACTGGGTTGGCGAAGCCACTTTTGGCGGCCCGCTGCCTTTTACCGGCAACAAGGTCAAATTCTTCCTGTCGCATCGTCAGGAGCAGACGGCATACGCGAGAACGCTCGCCGTGAAGGCATACACAGACCGC
>JAJRST010000196.1 GCA_024278645.1 bacterium
TTCAATCTTTCCCATTCATTTGCCAAGGCAAACGCCGCTTTTGCCTCAAGAAATTTTTTCCAGGATATTGTTGTTTAAGGAGTAACAATGCCTTTGATTCGAAAATAATTTGTTATATATTCATATAGTTTTACGAGCTTTTGAGTTTTTGTGGTATTAAATGAATAAGAATAAGAGGATTTGAATCTAATTGTTCGGCCATCTCATAATCTGCACCTGATTATCCTCCGGAATTAAAACTTTGAAAAAATTGATGTTTACAACCTTCAAAAGGGGAAAACTATGAAAAACTTGGTAATGGTTCTCGTGCTGCTGTCGTTTGTCGTCGCCGCGCCGATCTTTAGCGCTGTCCACACGCGTTTGCAATACGTGAGCAATGAAGGCGGCGTGCTGATTGTGGATGTTCAAGCCATGAGCGACAGCACTTCTCCTCTCATCAGTTTGTATCGCGGCGCTTTTAAAATATCCGAAACGCTGGAAAAGAGAGTCGTGGCCGTAGGTTTCCAGAATTATCTTTTTCAAAATGAAGATTATGAGCAGCAAGTCGGCTATAGTTCGGAGTATCGTAAAATCACATGGATTTACACGATCAGGGAAACCATGAATTATACCGCCATGCCGGAAGAGTGGACAAGCGTACTGCGGGTGATTATTATATACAACATCGCCGATGAGAACGCATCGATAACCTGGGCGGGATCGCCTTATTACCTCGTCAAAGACGACAATGACGCCGACATCACCGGCGACTATTATCCAATTCCCCCGGAATTGCAGGATTTCCCGCTGCCGGTGGAAATGACGGCCTTTTCCGCCACGCGTGACGCCGACCAGGTCACCTTGACATGGCGAACAGAATCCGAGCTGAACAATCTCGGTTTCAACATCTATCGCAGCGAGCAGGAAGAAGAAGGATACACGCGTATGAATGAGGACTTGATTCGCGGCCAGGGCACAACGACGGCAGCGCATGATTATAGCTATATTGACGACGACATCGAATCCGACAAAGATTATTGGTACACCGTTGAAACGATTTCGACGGACGGCCTTAGTACTTTTTACGGTCCGGTTCATGCCGCCAGCACGAGCAGCGTGCACTCGGAGGTTGCGGCAACGCCGGAGGAATTCGCCCTGTTGCAGAACTATCCCAATCCCTTCAACCCGAATACGGAAATCCGCTACCAGTTGGCGCAAAGCGCGGATGTGGTACTGACGATTTACGACGTCAGGGGACACCTGGTGCAGCGGCTTGTTTCCGAGACCCAACAGCCGGGCTCGTATTCGGTGGTCTGGAACGGGCTGAATGCCAACGGCGGCAGAGTCAATTCCGGCATCTATATCTACGAACTCAAAGCCGGAGACAATGTCTTTTATCGAAAAATGACCATGATCAAATAGTAAAGTATCTTCCTTAAAAAAGCCGTCCATTTGAAATGCGACGGCTTTTTTTTACTTTAACAGCAAAAGCTTGATTGCCTGACTTTGCCCATCGCCATCCACACGGCAATAATAAAGCCCGGTCGAAACATCCTTCCCTGTATCATCTTTACCATTCCAGACGATGCTGTGACTGCCGCTCACAAAGGTCTTGGCGGCCAATTCCTTTACTCTTCTGCCGCCAAGATCATAGATGCTTATTTTTAAATATTGATTGCGCGCCGCGTAAAAAGGGATGGTCGTGGAGGCATTAAAAGGATTTGGATAGTTTTGTAAAAGCTTCAAGGACGCCGGCGGCATTTCTTCCCTTGCAACCACGGCGGGATACTTGACGAAAAATGAATCCACGGCCAGGGGCGCGCCTCGCGGCCAGGCGCCGCGCTTGCCCGCCTTGTCGCGCGCCTCCGCATAATAGTGAACCATGCCTGACAACTTGTCGCCCGGGATCGCGGCGACAAAGGATTGCGTGGAATCGACGAAGCGCATCGGCGCCGCGGAATAGCGCTGTTCATACGCTGAACGATAATAGACTGTGAATGAAGAGGTGTCCAGCTTTACGGAATCAGTGAGCGGCAGAGGTGGGGCAATCACCACGGCCAGGTTAAAACGGGGCTGCTGTTCCAGGGTGTCCGGCAGGGGTTAATACTCGACGATCGGCTCCGCCCCCGCCGCCCAGGCGACGTACAAGTTGGCGCCCAGGTTTTCCTGCACCAGGGGCAAGATTCGTGTGGTATCCGGGAAAAAGCCGTCATAGTCGGGATGACCAACTTCCGGGGAAAAGGCCCAGATGCCGCATTCGCCGTAGAGCCAGTCGTCGGTGTCGCCGTTGACAAGATACAAATCAGCGCCTCTCTGCGCCAGGTAGTTGTTATAAAAAACGCAGCTATCGGCCAATGCCTCGAATATGGCGGCATCGCGCTCCGGCAAGGGATCGTGTGTATAGCCCCAGGGATAAAGCCACAAATTGCTGTAGCTGTGGTATGAAAGGCTGATGACGAATTGATGTTGCTTCACAAAGTCGCGGATATTTTGCGCTTCCGGCTCGGAAAAAACGACCGGGCCGCGATAGGTTCCTTTCGTCGGGTCAGGGCTGGAGCCATTATCGTCAATCCCCCATGAAAAGCCAAAGTTGCGGTTCAAGTCGACGCCGTCGTTGAAAGCATCAAAAATACCGTTTTCGTTGTTGTCGCGCATGTTCTTGCGCCACCACAGCGGCTCCAGCGGGGAATAGCGGTCTCTTTGTTCGGGATCGCCCTGGAAAACATATTCGTGCCCGTCCGGGTTCATGCTGGGGATGATCCATAATTCCCGGTTATTGACGAGATGCGTGACATAAGCGTCGCGCCCGTAATTGTCCACGAGATGCCGAATAAAATAGAAAAGCACTTCCGGCGTAATGATCTCCCTGGCGTGGATGTTGGCCATGTACAGCACATCCGCCTCGCTGCTGTCATCCTCGGCGATGTCGTCCGAGATTTTAAGCGCCCACACATCATAGCCGCCGCGGCCGGCGGTCTTTAAATAGCTGTCGCCGATGTCGTGCAGCGATGCAATCCGTGGGTGGGCGTCGACGATCTCCTGCATTTCGGCGAGCATTTGCGGGTAACTTCGAAAATGCGAAAAATACCCGCTTTGGTAAAGTTGTTGTGCATAGGCGGAGATATCGTCGATCATCGGCGTAAAAGAGACATCTCGATGAGCCAGCCATGCAGCAGCGTCCGGGGAAATCAAGGCGTGCATTCGGCCCCGGAGCTGATCGATGTAGGTTATATCGACATCAAGAGACTGGAATTCCCGGATATCTTTTGGAGAAAGCGTTGTTATATCAATGTTTACCAGCGCTTGGGGCTCGTCCGAGAGGAGCGAAAAAGAAAAAATCGCCGTAAAGAGCAGCGTTGCTTTTGCCATAGTCAACTTTATTCTCCCTTGAACCATTCGTTCACATATACTTTTAAAAGCTTTCCGCTATGCAAATCGTACACCAGGTTGACGTCCAGAGCATACATTAAATCCGCAATGCTGAAAAAAACGACCACCGCGCTTGCCGGTTCATCGACGAGCAGCCGCCATTGCGGCTTTTGCGGCCAGACAAGCCTGGAACCCTGTCGACGGCCGCGCTCCTGAAGCTGTGTGATCAACGTTTGCCAATCGCGCTGCGCGGCGACAAGAAAACCGTGCGTCGGGCTGATCACGGATGCCCGGGCGACTTTGAAAATACGCACCGGTTTGCGGGCGGCGCGGCCGACTCTTAAAAGCGTATCAACAA
This sequence comes from bacterium, assembly GCA_024278645.1. Taxonomy (GTDB): domain Bacteria; phylum Zhuqueibacterota; class Zhuqueibacteria; order Residuimicrobiales; family Krinioviventaceae; genus JAJRST01. The sequence continues at coordinate 3,707 of JAJRST010000196.1, forward strand.
TGACGCCGGAGGCCTCGATAAAATCGCCGGGGACAAGCTCCGGCGCATCTTTCAAGAGCGCAAATGCAAGATGCTTTCGAGCGTCAATCGACAAAAGAGCCGGATACTCCTTCACCGCATAAAAGTGCATCCCCAATACGCCCCGGACAGCGTCCACGGTTTGAGCGTCCAGTGCGTTGGTAAACGGGCGTTGTATTTTTTGTTGATGGAAATAAGTGTCGCCGAAAATCATTTGCGGGTGGTCGCGGCAGCCGTTCAAGGCAAGCAGAAAAAGAAGCACTGTTTTGCTCACCACACGCATCGTTCAGCTTAGCAACCCTTCATCGGCAAAGCTGAAATAAGAGTCCTTGCCGACGATGATGTGATCGAGCACCGAAATATCGGCATAGCGACAGGCGGTCGCCAATTTTTCGGTGACGCGTTTGTCCTCATGGGAGGGGGTTGGATTTCCACTGGGATGGTTGTGCAGTAAAATGACCGAGGCGGCGGCCAGTTGTACGGCGGACAAAATAATTTCCCGTGCCGAAACGACGCTCTCGGTGAGGCTGCCCTCGAACAGCGTCTTTTCAGCGATAACTTGGTTGCGCGTGGTGAGAAAGATTGTCCTGAACTGCTCGCGCTGCAGATCGCGCATTCGCAAACGAACATATTTGTAGGCATCCTCCGAACCGGAAATGCGTTCTCCGCTGCTCCATTGCTGCTGCACAAGGCGTTTGGCCAGCTCCAGCGCCGCTTTGATCTGCGCCGCCTTGGCGACGCCTATGCCATGCACGTTGCACAAGGTCGCGGCAGACTGTGTGTCCAGGCCGCGCAGGCCGCCAAATTCGTCCAGCAGTTGACGCGCCAGATCCATGGCGGTGTTGACGCTGCTCCCGGTGCGCAATATAATGCCGATCAATTCGGAATCCGAAAGCGCGTCCGGGCCGTGGCGCATCAGTCGCTCGCGAGGCCGCTCCGTCTCCGGCCAGTCCTTTATTCGGGAGGCATAGTTTGTTCGCATAGCGCCATCCTAGGACGGGGTTCCGTCCAAATCCTTAAAAATCTCTTTGATGCCCCCCAGGGAGCTGAGCACGCCCGTGGCTTCGTAGGGCATAAACACAACTTTGTTTTCATTGCCGTCCACCATGTCCTTCAACGCCTCGATGTAGCGCATGGCCACCAAATACTGCGTGGGATCGGCGTTTTGCTCGCGCAGCGCAGCGCTGACGCGACGAATGGATTCCGCCTCCGCCTGGGCGATGCGCAGCATGGCCATGGCCTCGCCTTCGGCGCGTAGTATGAGGCTCTCCTTGTCGCCTTTTGCTTTATTTATGGCAGCTTCCTGCTCTCCCTGTGACGTGAGGATGCTCGCCCCCCTCTGGCCTTCGGCCTCGGCGATGGCGGCGCGGCGCATTCGCTCCGCCCGCATCTCGGTTTCCATGGCTTCCTGTATGTCCGGCGGCGGATTAATTTCCTGAATTTCAGCGCTGTTTACAACGACGCCCCATTTCTCCGCATGCGGATTGAGTTGCCCGCGAAGCTCATCATTCACCTTGTCTCGCGCTGACAAAGTCTCGTCCAGGGTCAGCCCGCCAATGATATTTCGTAAAGAGGTTTGCGCCTTCTTTTCCAAGGCCTCGGGCAGGTTGTTCACTTCGTACACCGCCCTTTTTGAATTCACGATCTCGAAATAAAGTATACCGTCAATTTCCAGCACGACGTTGTCAGCGGTAATCACTTTTTGTCGCGGAAAATCAAAGGGCGTCTCGCTTTTGTTGATCTTTTGGAAACGGCCCTTTCTTACGATCCTTTGACCCTCCGGATTGTATTCTACATACCACCAGTCAAGCGTACGCGGAGTATCAAAAAATGGAATGATGACATGGAGTCCGGCGCCCAATGTTTTATGATACCGTCCAAGACGTTCAATGATCATTTCTTCTTTTTGTTTAATGACAACAATGCCCTTGAAGAGAA
>JAJRST010000197.1 GCA_024278645.1 bacterium
CAAAAAGATCGGATCGACCCCCATGTGAAAGCCGATGACATTCCAGGCGTGGATAAAATCATTCGCCTCCCGTTCGCTGATGCCGATGCCGAATTGACGCAGGCCGCGAATGATGACATAAGAAAAAGTTTGCAGCGTGGCGCCCATATATTCCTGGCCGATGGGGACGCCCCAGTCTTCAGGCACGTCCGACTCCCCAGGTCGCACGCCCCATTTGTACTTTAACAGTACGTCGCCAAAATGGCGCGGCGGCTTCCGGCGCTCCTCTTCCCCGACATCCCGCAAAATCAAATAGCGTACGGCGGCGTGCATGAGGCGCACCTTTTGCACCCGCAAAATCCCGGCGCCGCGAGCGCCGCGGCTGTAATCCAGCCCGCCCTCGGCCATCACGGCGATGAGCCATTGCGCCGTCTCGTAAATTCGGCGCACAATATGATCCTCAAGTTGCAGGGTCATACCCAACACCTGCGTTCCTCCCTTGCCGCATGTATACAACTCGGGCAGGCTGGCGCAGCTCAAAAGCGAAAAGGCGATCATGCCATGCTTTTTAAAAAGCTTTTCTGCGTTTTTAATGCGCTCCTGGTCAGCCCATTCTGGCGAAGCGCCGCTGGTTTCAAAATAGGCTTCCAGCGAGGCATGGATCTCCGGCAGGCTCGTTCTGTATTTTTCGAGGTCCACATCTTCCTCGCGGATCAACTCGATCAAAAAGCGATTGGCCTCCTCGACATCCTTGTCCTTAAAGATGGTTTGCACCGTCGCATCGGCGAGTTCATCGCCGCTGTTTTTCAATTTTTCCAGCATCTCGTCATTCCATAAATTTGCGCTCATACTTTTCCTTTCAAATCGTGGAGCACGTCCCGCGCCGTTCTCACCTCATCCGTCCCCTGTCCCTGGGTGATGCGATTGAGAATTGATTCCAGTTCGTGCGTTGCCTGATCATTATTGCGACGTCGCCATATTTTCACCAATTGCATTGTGGCGCGCAGTTCGAATATTTTTGCCTTTTGCCTGGCGGCAACTTTTTTAGCGTTGAGAAAGCATTCTTCAGCTTTTGCTAGATTGGCGTCGGATTGCTTTAACAATATTTCACCTTTTAGCCGCCAGAGTTCCGATTCATAATAGGTCTCTTTTACTTTTTGAACGGATTCCAGCGCCTCGTTGACAGTGCTTAGGGCCTCGTCAACTCGCCCGTTTTCATTCAAAGCATCGGCGAGCAGGCCGAGAGCTTGCGTCAGCCACAAGCGAGCGCCAATGGCATGCCACATCGCCATTCCATGCTTCAGAAGTTCAATGCCCTCCTCTGCACGTCCCTGGCGCGCCAGGGCCCAGCCGCGCACCATCTCGCCGTCGGCGATCCAATTGGGAAAAATATTCTGCCGAGCAATGACGAGAACGCGATCGGCCGCCTGCTGCGCCTGCTGCGGCGCCAGGCGAAAATAATGCAGCACTTCGGTCCAGATGAGCGAGTAGGCATAGCTGTAGGGATGGCCGAGCTCTTGCGCCAGGGCCTCGAGTTTTTCCTGCGTATCAAGCGCATCGTCGACATCGCCGGTCAGCCATTGCAACCAGCAGAGATGCGCCAGGGCGACGACCCCCGGGTCTTGCAAATAGACAGCGACGTGCGCCTCGTGTTTGTCCCTTGTATACAAGGAGACGGCTTTTTCAATATGTCGCCGCGCCGATTCAAACTCGCCGCGGGAATATAATAAATTGAGTCCAACAGTGATGTGCGCCTCCAGCAACAGGTCGTCATCATCCTCCTGCTCGGCAATATGCATCAATTCATCGCCAAGCTGCCGCGCCTGGTCAAATTCGCGTCGCACAAGGTTAAAGGCCCACAGACCCCAGAGCACCGGAAAAAGCTGCGGCGATTCGCCAAACAGATTGCATATTTCGCGCGCCCGCATAAAGGCTTTCTCTACATCGACATCCGTGTAGCCTTTGATGGCGATGAGCGTCATACCCAGGTTCAATTGAAACATCAATTCTTGCTGTAGTACTTGCGGCGTCTCCGGTAAAGCGACGAGAAGTTGCAGCCCCTTTGTAAAACAGGCGACAGCCTCGTTGTTCGTTGATTTGGCAAAGGCGAGCTGCCCGGCCTTAAGCCACAGGGGAATCGCTTTGGCAGGTTGCCCCGCCGCCGTGTAATGATAGGCCAGCAGTTCGGGTTGCGAATCTTCTATCTGCGGCGTCAATTCGGGCAGGGTCCGGGCAATCTGCTCGTGCAAAAGATGCCGCGTTTTTTTCAAAATTGACTCGTACGCCGCATCCTGAATGAGGGCATGTTTGAAAATATATCGCCGGGCATCGACGGCGCTTTTGTAAAGCAACTCGGCGTCGACAAGTTTGGCCAGCTCGGCTTCCAGCAGGTCGTCGTCAATGGGCAGAATGGCTTTTAACAAATCCCTTGGAAATTCACGACCAATGACCGCGCCCAGTTGCGCCGTCTCTTTGGCGCTGCCGAGACGATCAAGACGCGACGTCAGCGAATCCCGCAACGTCGCCGGTATGCTCAACTCTTTTTTCATGCCGGAGAGGATGTAACGGCCCTCCTGCTCGACAACGAGGCCGGATTCAATAACCTCCTTGCTAAGCTCCTCAATGAACAAGGGCACGCCATCGGTTTTGTCGACAATCTCGGAAACGATTTGATCCGGCAAGGCTATGCCGCGCGATGTTTTGTTGATCAGCGCCAGCACATCTTTTTTCTTTAATTTCATTAAATTGATGG
>JAJRST010000198.1 GCA_024278645.1 bacterium
GAACTCCCCCCTTCCCCTTGTTCCCAAGCTCCAGCTTGGGAACCACCCGCGTTCCTTTTTCCAAAGCATTATCTCCATCGCCAAGCTCCGCTTGGCCATAAAAACCGGCTGCAAGAGCAACATCACACGGACGCCGCCAGGCCCGAGATCGCCAGCGAGATGGAATAATGACCAGAGCGAGCGCCTGGCTGGCTGAGCTCCCCCTCAGTACAACTTTTCCACAGCAACCTCCTTGCCCACGCGGTGCGGCAGCACAACCAACTCGCTGGTCCAGCGATCCATGAGCACGGCGGGCTCCCTGTCCTCGACAATTTCATCCACCACGGCGTGCACCGAATGCAGGCCGCCGAGCCACCAGCGACTGTCGCTGATGTACAACAAGTCTTTGGATTTAGCGCCCAGCTTTTCAGCCAACGGCTTGGTGATGTTCACCAGGGGCAAGTCGGCGATGCCGGTCTTTTTGGTCTCCATATCCAGAATGCGGGCCGCGCCCCTGGCGCGTGTTTGCTCCGCCTCTTCTCCCGGCGCGCCTTTGTAATTGAGAATGGCGTCTTTCACCGTCCCCCAAATCAGTCCCTTGCGGCGCATATACGGCTCCGGTTTCGTGAAAAAAGTGACGATGACGCCAATGGCGCCGCTGACGAACAGGCCGTAGAACGTACGCATGAATTTATACTGCCTCATGCCGGCAAACAGGCTGTCGCCGGCCTCGGACATGGGCACGCCCTGGGCGAATGGGGCGATCACCCGGGGCACAAACAGGGAAAAGACGATAGCCGCCATGCCGCCGGCCAGGGTGTAAAGGGCCGCCTTGCGCGTAAAGCGCGGCCAAAAGACGCTGAGCAGCAGCGTGACCACCAACGGCGGCGTCACCGCGGCGGTAAAGGCGCCGTGCGCTTCGTAAATGGACTTGAAGGACATGAACAGAGGCACAAGCAAAATGCCGATCAGGGTGACGCTTATCGAACTGATACGCGCGGTCTTTAAAAGCTGCTTTTCCGTGGCCTTGGGATTGAATATCGGTTTGTACACATCGTTGACGACGATGGCCGCCACGCCGGTGATCAGCGTGTCCACGGTGGACATGAGCGCCGCGGTGAGCGTAGCCAAAATGAGGCCGAACACGCCGGGACGGCTGAGAAAATCCGAAGCGATGAAAAAGGCCTCGTCCGGTTTGATGTCCGCGGGCAAATAGCCGGCGTGCACCAGCGCTTTGGCGACCCAGCCGCCGGAAGCGACGACGCAGGCCGCCAGGGGCATGAGCACGAGCACGACGCCGAAAAACGCCTTGCGTCCGTCCTTTAAGGATTTGGCCGACATGAAACGCATGATGATGCCCTGGTTGAGAAAATAAAACATGGCGGTGTTGGCGATGCCGTCCTGCCAGAAAATGCCGATGGATGGAAACGACGGATCCCGGTTAAAGTTGGGAAAGGCGAGCTTGTGCGAACGCGGCAGGTTGAGCCAAAACTCGTCCAGGCCGCCGAGGTAATGAATGCCGAGAAAGAGGATGAGAATGCCGGTGGCCAGCAGCATGACGCCCTGGAACAGGTCGGTCATGATGACGCTGGTCTGGCCGCCGGCGGTGACGTAAATGGCCGAGATCGTCGCCACCAGCACCGCCGATAAAAAGATGGGCCATCCCAAAAGAATGTGTAGCACCTTGCCCATGGTAAACAGGTTGACGCCCACATAGCCGATCAGGTAGATGAGCACAAAAACGGTCACCCAGCGACGCACGTCGCTGCCAAAGCGGCGTTCAAAATATTCGGGGATGGAGGTGATGCGCGAAAAATAGAGAATCGGCAGCCAGCCGAACAACAGCAGCGGCACCCAGATCCAGTCGTTGAGGTAGGTCTGGCTGCTGCCAAAGCCGTACTTGTAGGCGACGCGGCTGTATTTGACAAAACTGTAGGAGCCGACCGTCGTCGCCACCAGGCTGAAGGTGATGAGCCACCAGGGGAATCGCTGGCCGCCAAAGAAAAAATCCTTGATCGTCTTTTGGCGGCGACCGAAATAGGTGCCGATGCTCAGAATGGCGATGAAATAAAAGATCATGATGCCGTAATCGACGGGCGCGCCCAGCGTCGCCGGAATCTCGCCGCCGCGATAGGGCGTCGGCGCCACGGATTTGAAATGGCCGAACTGTAAAAAACCCTGCAATGAAAAAAAGAACAGAAACGGCACAAAAATCAGCAACAGATTGCGCAATTTGGCGCCGGAAAAGCCGATATAATTTTGTCGCCAGGCAAAATAAACGCCGACGGTAAAGACAACACCGCCGAGAGTGAACTGGTAGATGAAGGGAAGCATGTTTACCTCTATCGTGTTGGTCGCTTGTCTCTAATTTTCTGGAAACCATCTCGCTCCCACGCTCCCGCGTGGGAATGCCTCGCAGGACGCTCTGCGTCCTCTCTATGGAAACCGCATGATTGGACGCAGAGCGTCCTGGCACGCATCCCCACGCAGAGCGTGGGGACGAGGGTTTTTCTGGAAACTTTTATTGAATAACGAATGATGAATGTTGAACAAGGAATGTAGAAGTGAGGAATACTTCATCATTCGATATTCAGTGTTCAATATTCATTTCAATAATCCGGATACCACAAGGCCTTGCCGACAATCGTTTCCTCAAACAAGTCGGTTTTATAGGTCGCGGTCAGCATTATCTCCGGCTCGATATCCCCCCAGCGCGAAATGGTCATGCTCTGTTTCGGATAGATTTTCAGCACGCCGGTAAAAGGCTCGCCATGTTTAATGGCGCCCCGGACCGGTTCCATGATGTAGCTTTTTTGCGCCGAATCGGTCAGCGCGATCTCAAAGGAAACATCCTGCGCGCACAGCTTCGCCGCCAGGTTCAAATGCAGCAGGGCCGGCTTTTTTTTCAGCGGAATGCTTTTCAAGTGCTGGGAAATTTCCTTGGCAAACATGGCGTGCAGCTCCATGTTTTCTTCCGGTACGACGAGGGACATGTAATGGTCGTCATAGCCCGCTTCTTTCTTTTGCAAAACGAGATGATCCAAAAGCGAGCCGTCCGGCAGCAGCGCCTTCAGTTCCAGGCGGTCGCCATCGAGAGAGATATGCACAAAATGATTCACCGACTTTGTCATGGCCAGCGCCGAACTTTCCCCGGCCCGGTAAAGCGGCGCGCCGGCGCCGCCCGTGGTAATGTAGGTCACCGGCCAGGCGTCCGGCTGCGACAACGGACGGGTGGGGTAAAATCGTTCATACAAATGCGAATGGCCGGCGAAAACCATATCCACTTTGTAGCGATGCATCAATGCCTGCCAGCGGCCGTCGCTCCAATAGCTGCGATGACCGCCGAAATTATACAACGGACGATGCAAATAGACGAACGTCCATTTCGCCTGCGACGCCGCCATGTCGTTTTCGAACCATTCGATCATCTCCTCGCTGTCCGGGTATCGATAGTCCAGGGCGACAAAATGGGCGTCGCCGTAATCAAAGGAGAACCACAGTTTCTGGTGATCCCGGCGCGGCATGAAAAAATGCGCAAACAGGCGGCCGTCGTCGCTGTGGCCCTCGTGGTCGCCCAGCGCGGAAACCAATGGAATGTGATCGATGACATCGCCGGCGACGCCGAAATAGTATTTCTGCCACTCGTCAAAATTGCCGCCGCTGCCGACAAGATCGCCGGTGGACAAAATCAGGTCGGGCGCCAGGGCGTCGACCTGGTCGGAAATCGCCTTGAATATATCCGGGTGCGTGCGGCTGTCGCCCATGACGACAAACCTGGTCGGCGATTTGTTGGGCGCGACTTTAAAGACGTCCACCGGACTTGAGGTCGATCCGGCGACGACTTTGTAATGATATTTTTTTCCCGGTTTCAAATTTTCAATTTTAACCTCGTACAAATACCTGCCGTGCGTGTCCGCAGCCAGCGTCGCCGGGGCGCTTTTATTCAACGACTTGTTTCGGGAATAGAAAACCGAATAATCGGCCGTTTGATCGCTCTCCCAGCGAATGACGACCGTCCGATCCTGCGGCGTTCCCAGGTAGGGGCCTTTGGTGATCGTCTGCGCAACCAGCCCGCCGCGGAACAGCAGCAGCGCAAGGCAGAATGACATCCATTTTATTCGTGGCACGGTATCTCCAAAGTTTTTAAATCAATTTTTAAGCAACACTCACGCAAAGCCGCAGTGACGTAAAGGTTGCGCAAAGAAAATCCAAAAACCTTTGTGTTTTCTTTGCGGCCTGGCGCGATTTTTTTTTACAGGCGCCTGAAAAAAA
>JAJRST010000199.1 GCA_024278645.1 bacterium
GTCGGGACATGAGATTGCCGGTCTTAAAGTTGAGGCGTTCGGGGGCGCTGGCATCGCTGTCCCGTGAGGGACAAAATATTTATAGAAAAATGAAACAAGAGACCAAGTCCCGTAGGGACGATATGTTTGTCGGCAGAATGATATGACTTTCTTTGGAAGATATTTTGGTTCGGTTGCGAACTCTAAAGCCCTTGCTTCAGAAAAAATATAAAATAATCAGTTTGGAAGTGTTCGGGTCTTATGCCAAGGGCGTCCAAAAATTAAACAGCGACATCGGCTAACTATGGTATAAAGGATTCCCCGTGAAACAATTTTTAATTCCGTCGCTTGCCTTTCTTCTCCTTTCCTGCTCCACAACACCGCGCCAGGGCCGCGTGACCATCTTGCACACCAACGACATGCACGCGCAATTTACATCATTGCCGGCCACATGGGTAAAAGACGATGTCAAGCCGCAAATCGGCGGCATGGTCGCCCTGGAATATTTCGTCCGCCGCGCCAGGGATCGTTATTCGAATTCGCTGCTGCTCGACGGCGGCGATTTTTGCACCGGCACGCTGATCTCAAAAATTGAGGTCAACGGCGCCAGGAATGGCGGTTTTGTCGAAATGATGAACATGATCGGCTATGACGCGATCGCCATCGGCAATCACGAGCTTGACGAGGGACAGGAAAATCTCCGCGACCTCATAGCTTTCGCCGATTTTGACATGCTTGCCGCCAACCTGATCGTCGACGGCAAGCAACTGGCGCCGAAAGCATACACGATTTACGAGGTCGGCGGCGTGCGCGTCGGCGTCATCGGCATCATCCTGTCGCACCTGTTCGAGGTGACCGCCGTGAACAAGCTGCACAATGTGCATGTGTCGGACCCCGCGGAAACGGCGCAACGCCTGATCGATGAGATCGACCCCAAAACCGATCTCATCATCCTGTTGACGCACCAGGGCGTTGACAATGACATTGAACTGGCGCGTCGATTGCAAAACGTGGACATCATCGTCGGCGGGCACAGCCACACGCGGCTGAGACAGCCGCTCAAGGAGAACGGCGTCATCATCGTCCAGGCCGGCTCCAAAACGAGAACCCTCGGACGCCTGACCGTGGATGTCGCCGGGGATTCGGTTTCAAACTATGAGGGCGAATTGACGGCGACCTGGGTGGACAGCGTAAAAGCGCCGCATCCGGCATTGCAAGCGCTCGTGACGCAATACCAGCGGCAAATAATGGCCGAATATGGGCGACAAATCGGCGTTCTGAAAACGGCTTGGACGAAAAGCAATGCTGTGGAAACAAACCTGGGCGATTTTATCACCGACATCATGCGCCGGAGCACGAACGCAGACTTTGCTCTTTTGAACAGCGGCGGCATACGCAAGGGGTTGCAGGCGGGGCCGATTACCAAGATGGATATTTGGGAGATATTTCCGTTTTCCAATTACGTCGGCGTCTTTGAATGCAGCGGACGGCGGCTCCGGGACATCCTGGAATTTTCTCTCCAAAGAAGCATCAACGAGGGCGGCGGCATTCCGCAGGTATCCGGCATCGAGCATCGCTATCGCGTCGTCGGCGATTCCGTCCGGACCATCAGCCTCAAGATTGGCGATCGGCGCGTGCAACCGGACTCGCTGTACCGCGGCGCCACCGTGGACTTTGTCATTTCGCAATTATCCGGTTTTGACATCAAAAACATCAATATGACGCCGCTTCTGCTGCCGGAGTTAATCATCGATTACATCATCGAGCATCCCAATGTCGACGTTCGCGTTCAGCAACGCATCCGCCGCGACCCGTGACGGCAATGCACGTGGGGACCCCGGGCTGCCAGCTTTTGGAATTATTCCGACCCGTACGGCGTTGAAATCCTTGTAAAATCATAACAATGGTTAGTTAAAAAGCCATCATTGAACAGAATATTTTAAGGATTACATTATGAAGAAAAAGATCAGCGCTCTTTTCATTCTCTTCGCAGTGTTCATCGTCATTGCCGGGGAAAACGCGCCGAATCTCGCCGTCGGCGACAAAGCGCCTGCTTTTCAGGCCGTGGACGACCAGGGCCAAAACTTTGACTCGCGGCTTTTGCTCGGCAAGCAAAATCTCGTCGTCTATTTTTATCCCGCAGCCATGACCGGCGGCTGCACGGCGCAGGCGTGCGCTTTTCGCGACGACCGGGAAGAATTCAAAAAGCTGAACACGGTAGTCGTCGGCGTCAGCGGCGATTCGGTGCAAAACCTCGTTGCTTTTAAAAAAGTGAATCAACTCAATTTTCCGCTTTTGGCCGATCCTGACGGCGCCGTCGCCAGGGCCTTTGGCGTGCCGACAAAAGCGGGCGGCGAGATTACAAGAACAGTTGATGACCGGACGGTGAAATTGGTCCGCGGCGTCACCGAGGCGCGCTGGACTTTTGTCATTGATAAAAGCGGGAAGATCATTTACAAGGACATGGACGTCAAGGCGGCGGACGACAGCCGGAACGTTATCGAATTTTTAAGTTCGCGAGGGGAAAAGAGTAATTAGGGCATGGCGGCGATGCGCCGAGCTGTGCGCATCGCCGCCATCCATATTGAACAGGCCGGTTATTCCCCGGTCTCAGCCGTTGCCGTTCCCATTATTTTCATCGTGCATCAACTTGTAAGTGATGCGATCGACCAACGCCTGCCAACTCGCTTCGATGATATTTTCGGAAACGCCGACCGTGCCCCATTTCATTTTGCCGTCCCCGGATTCGATGGACACGCGCACCTTGGCTTCGGTGCCGTCCTTGCTGTCCAGCACCCGCACCTTGTAATCGAGAAGTCGAATATCCCTCAAGCAGGGATAGAACGGCTCCAGCGCCTTGCGCAGCGCCTTGTCGAGCGCATCGATGGGGCCGTGGCCTTCGGACACGGTGTGCTGAACCTGGTCGTTAACCGTCAGGCGCAGCACGGCTTCGGAATGTAGCACGCCTTCTTCATATTTAAAAACAATGACGCGAGCGCTTTTGAGCTCGAAATATTCCTTGTGGCGGCCCGTCGTTTTGTCGATGAGCACGGCGAAAGAACCGTCGGCGTCCTCGAACTGGTAGCCGAGATGTTCCAGCTCCTTGAGGCGATTGACGATGTCCTTGACCTCCTTGCTGTTCGAGGACAGGTCGTGGCCCATCTCCTCGGCCTTTTGCAAAATATTGCTCTGCCCCGATAGATCCGAAATCAGCACCCGCTGACGATTGCCTACCAGCTCCGGCTCGATATGTTCGTAAGTCAAACGGTTGCGCCGGATGGCGCTGACGTGGATGCCGCCCTTGTGCGCAAAGGCGCTGGCGCCGACAAACGGCGACTCTTCGCGGTGCGGCAGGTTGGCGATCTCGCTGACATAGCGGGACAATGTTGTCAGCTCCTTCAGGTTGACTTGAGGCGAGAGCGTCACATCGTCGAGTTTAAGCGAGGCATTGGGGATGATCGAACATAAATTGGCGTTGCCGCAGCGTTCGCCATAGCCGTTTATGGTTCCCTGCACGTGCAACACGCCTTTTTGAACGGCGAGAATGGTGTTGGCCACCGCCATGTCGCTGTCGTTATGCGCGTGGATGCCCAGCGGCTGCTCAAAGCCTTCCCCGTACACGCGATCCAGAATTTCGCTGATTTTGTGCGGCAACACGCCGCCGTTGGTGTCGGCGAGCACCAGGCAGTCGGCGCCGCCGCGAGCCGCCGCTTGCAACGTCCGCAAGGCGTATTCCGGGTTGGCGACAAAGCCGTCGAAAAAATGTTCGGCGTCGTAAATGACCTCCTTGCCCTGGTCCTTGAGATAGGCCACCGAATCGTAGATCAATTCAACGTTATTGTCCAGCGTCGTGCGCAACCCTTCGATGACGTGCAAGTCCCAGGATTTGCCGAAAATGGTGACCACCGGCGTCTCCGCCTCGAGCAGCAGACGAATGTTGTTGTCGTCCCGCACTTTGACGTCCTTGCGGCGGGTGCTGCCAAAGGCGGCGATTTTCGATTTTTTCCAGGACATCTCCTTGGCGCGCTCAAAGAACTCCATGTCCTTTGGATTGGATCCCGGCCAACCGCCCTCGATATAATCCATGCCGAAATCATCCAACCGCTGCGCAATGCGGATTTTATCTTCCGCCGAATAAGAGATGCATTCGCTCTGGTTGCCGTCTCTCAGCGTTGTATCATAAAGGATTAGTGTCTTTGGCATTGGCCTTTCTCCTTTTGTTTCCTAATTCCGGCAAAGATATTCCTCCTCCGCCGACAGTTGTTCAGGATAATAGTTTCTGTAGTTTATTTATGATCAATTCGCCCATCTCGGTCGTCGACAGCGCGGCTTCGTCCTCTCGTGCAATGTCGGCGGTGCGGGCGCCCTCTTCAAGGGCCTCGGCAATGGCCTTTTCAATGGCCGCCGCTTCTTCCTGGCGATCCAGCGAGTATTGCAGCATCATGGCCACCGAGGCGATCGTGGCGATGGGGTTGGCCTTGTTCTGTCCGGCGATGTCCGGCGCCGAGCCGTGCACCGGTTCGAACATGCCCGACCCTTTTCCCAAACTGGCCGACGGCAGCATGCCCAGGGAGCCGGTGAGCATGGAGGCCTCGTCGCTCAAAATATCGCCGAACATATTGCCGGTGACAATGACGTCAAACTGTTTCGGCCAGCGCACCAGTTGCATGGCGGCGTTGTCCACGTACATGTGGCTCAGTTCGACGTCGGGATAGTCCTTTGCCGTCTCCATAACCACTTTGCGCCAGAACTGCGATACTTGCAGCACATTGGCCTTGTCCACGGAACAGAGACGGCTGCCGCGTTTTTGCGCCGCTTCAAAAGCGACGCGGGCGATGCGCTCCACTTCGGGACGCGTATAAATCATGGTGCCGAGACCGTGATGCTCGTCCAGCTCGCTCGGCTGGCCGAAATAGATGCCGCCGGTGAGTTCGCGCAC
>JAJRST010000200.1 GCA_024278645.1 bacterium
AAAAATGAGTGAAAAAATCCAGGCATATTTTGACGATTTTAATCATGTCGTTTCCCTGATACGCACGGCTCGCGCCAATGCTTACGCCAAAGTAAACGAGGAGCTGATCAATCTTTACTACAACGTGGGAAAATTCGTCTCGCAAAAGGTAGAGAACGCCGAATGGGGAACAGGCGTTGTGGACAAACTGGCGCAGTTTATAAAGGAAAATCATCCGGATATCAAAGGTTTTACCCGGCGCGGACTTTACCGAATGAAGCAGTTCTATGAAGCCTACAATGATTCTGAAATTGTGTCCGCAGTGCGGACACAATTGAGCTGGACGCATCATCGACTCATTTTGGCGAAAACAAAAACATTAGAGGAAAAGGAATTTTATATAAAGCTTGCCATTAAAGAAAAATGGTCATCACGTGAACTTGAAAGGCAGTTGAACGCAGCCGTCTACGAGCGGTCCATATCGGCCGATAAAATTGTGTCGGCATTGCCGTCACAATTGAACGACATAAATATCTTTAAAGATACATACGTATTTGAATTTTTAGATTTACCGAAAAACTATTCCGAAACGGATTTGCGTAAAGCGCTGGTGCGCCACCTGAAAGATTTTATCCTGGAACTGGGACGGGGCTTTTCCTTTGTCGGCGAGGAATACCGCGTGGAGGTGGGCAATCACGATTATTACATCGACCTGTTGTTTTTTCACCGCGATCTGCGCTGCCTGGTTGCCGTGGAGTTAAAAATAGAAGAATTTCAACCGGAGTTTATCGGCAAAATGAATTTTTACCTGGAAGCGCTGGACCGGGATGTGAAAAAAGCGCATGAAAACCCCAGCGTGGGCATTCTGCTGTGCAAAGGCAAGGACGAGGAAGTGGTGGAGTTTGCCCTGGCCCGCAATGTCTCGCCCACCATGATCGCCGACTATGAAACCAAACTGATCGATAAAAAGCTGCTGCGGGCCAAATTGCACGAGCTGATTGTTTTGGAAAACAGGGTGCGGGAAGCGGAAATGAGGTATGGACGATGAGCGAGTATTTGTCGAAACGTCTTTTCACTTATCTGCTTCTTGCCTGTCAGTTGTTTCTTTTTTCCCAAGTCGGGCGGAGCATCGTCGTGCGCGGCGCCGCCCGGATCGATGACGCCCATCGCCCGGTCATCGGCCATCCGGCGGCCAATCCGTCGGCGGCGGATAAAGGCGATACAATCCTCAAGGAAAAAGAGACGCTGGAGCCGCAAAAATTCGGGCCCAATCATCAATACAAGCGCTACATCCGCGAGGTGGTTTTCTGGGCGGAGATCGGCTATTATGATCACGCCCTGCGGTTCCTGGAAGAATTTCTAAAGCACTACCCCAACGACCCGGAAGGCTTTTACGGCTACAGCGTTGTGTACGCGGCGAAAAACAATCCGCGGGCTTCCTTTGAAAATATGCTCAAGGCGCTCGATGCCGGCCTGCCGCTGAGCCGCTTCATGGCCGGGCCGGCGGAGCTTTTCTCCTCTCTGTGGAACAGCGCGCAATTCCAGCGGTTTGTCGCCGAGCATGGCAGACTGCCGGTGCACGGCCCGATGGTGGGCGCCGTTACGGAACGCTCGGCGAGATTCTGGCTGCGCACCTGGGGGCGACAGCCGGTGCAGGTCGTCGCCAGGGAAAAGGGCGACGTCGATTTTCTCTCCGCTCCGCCGTTCAATTCACCCGCAAGGGAAATGAATTCACCGCGGTGCTGCAACTGCACGGCTTGCGGCCGCAAACCGTCTATGAATACAAGGCGATCGTCGATGGCGAGCAGCAGCCGGAGACTTTTACATTCGCCACCTTTCCGCCAAAGGGCCGGGCCGCTAAATTCAGCCTCGGCTTTGGCGGCGGCGCCGGTTATACGCCGCAGCATGAATATATGTGGGATACAATTCTTTCGCACAAGCTGCAATTCTTTTCGTTATTGGGGGACAATGTGTACATCGACCACCCGCAGCGTCCGGCGACGCAGCAGTTCTGCTATTATCGCCGGCAGAGCCGGCCGGAATACCGGCGCTTTTCCGGCCACACGCCCGTTTTCGCCATCTGGGACGACCACGACTTTACCTTCAACGACGGGGTGGGCAGCCCGTTCGTTGACCAGCCAGCGTGGAAAATGGCTGTCTGGCGGCTGTTCCAAAACCAGTGGAACAATCCATACTACGGCGGCGGCGAGGCGGCCCCCGGCTGCTGGTTTGATTTTTCCCGCGGCGATGTGGATTTCTTTATGCTGGACTGCCGCTATTACCGCGAACAGCCGGAAGGCCATCCGGGCGCGTCCATGCTCGGCGTCGTGCAAAAGCAATGGCTATTCGAAAAGCTGAAAAACTCGAGCGCGACGTTCAAGGTGATCGCCTCGTCCGTGCCCTGGGCGCAGGGGACAAAGCCGGGCAGCCTGGACACCTGGGACGGCCATCCGCGGGAGCGAGAGGAGATTTTCCGTTTTATCGAGAACAACAAAATCGAGGGCGTAATTTTGCTCTCCGCCGATCGCCACCGCTCCGACGTCTGGAAAATCGAGCGCCCCAACGGCTATGATTTCTACGAATTCGAGAGCTCCAAACTGACCAACATTCATACGCACAAAACCATGCCGGGCGCTATTTTTAGTTATAACAAAAAGTGCTCGTTCGGTCAACTGGACTTTGACACCACGCTCGACGACCCGAAAGCGACCTTTCGCATCTTTAGCATCGACGACGAAGAGATCTACAGCCTGACCGTCTTCAAGAGCGATTTGTCGTTCAAAACCATGAAATCAAAAGGTGCAAAATGAAAAAGACGCTGATACTCTGTGCAATGTCGATTTTTGCGACGCTCCTGCTCCTGCCCGGCTGCGGCGTGGACGACCCCGAAAGTCCGGCGGTCGAGGAGATGACCTGGATCAAGGCGACGGACAACGCCGTCGATTCCACCGTGTATTACGTTTCCATATCCGGCGACGACAAGGCCGCCGGCGCCAGCGAAGAGCAGGCCTTTAGAAGCATCGCCCGCGCCTTTGAAAAGATTCGACCGGGCGGCGAAATACGCATCCTGCCGGGAGAATATGTCGAGAGCCTTGCCCTGGAAAACTTTGGCGCGCGGGCGGCGACGATTCGAGTCGTCGGCTGGGGCGAAAAGCCCATCCTTAACGGACAGCGGAAAAAGCCCATCGGCATTTTTTGCCAAAAGAGTAAAAACATTGTTTTTGAGAACATTATTTTTCAAAACTATACGGATATCGGCATTGGCGTAGCCGCCTGCCAGGAGGTCGTTTTACGCGACCTGGTTGTGCGCGAAAACGGCCACGCGGCGCAGCTCACCGACTGGGAGATCGAGGGCTACGGCATTCACCTGGAAGGCTCCAAAAACTGCCTCATCGAAGACAATGACGTGTACAAAAACGGCCCGAATCCCAAGATATTCCCGGATCGTCTGATGGGCACCGGCATCGACACTTACGGCAATCGCGGCTGCACCATTCGCAACAATCACTCTCACGACAATATCGGCGGCGGCATCCTTGTCGAGGACAGCTTTGACATCCTCGTCGAGGGCAACGTCATTGACGGCAACGATCTCGACGCCTCGGCGGACGAGTGGTGGGACGGCGGCCTGTGGCTCGACGGCGGCGGCGACGTCACGGTGCGTAACAACACCTTT
>JAJRST010000012.1 GCA_024278645.1 bacterium
GCGTGTCAAGCAGGACATCCTCGAAGCAACAGAGCATCAGGACATCCCATTCGAGCGCATTGTCGAAGAGATGCTGCCGCAGCGGGATCTGAGCCGCTCGCCGCTTTTTCAGGTGATGTTTGATTTGCAAAAAGCGCCGTTCAAGTCAATGAACGTTTCCGATCTCAGGCTGGAGCTTTTGGACGTCGAAATAAATGTCGCCAAATTTGATCTGCTTTTCCTGATGTTGGATGTCGAAGGCGATCTCGAATGCACGTTGGAATACAACACCGGGTTGTTCAAAGAGTCGACCATTGCAAGGATGGCCGGCTATTTCTCGACGCTGTTGCAGAATATCGCGGCCGACCCGGAACGCCCGATCTCCGAACTGTCTCTGCTGACCGGCGATGAGGAACGCCGAATGTTGCGGCAATGGAACAATACGACGACGGACTATCCTCGCGACAAAACGGTTCAGGAGCTTTTTGAAGAGCAGGCGCAACGACGGTCTGACGCCCCCGCGGTAAAATACGGCGACGTTGTCTGGACTTATGCCGAGTTGAACGAGCGCGCTAACAACATTGCACATTATTTGAAAATGCGCGGCGTTGCGCCGGGGGACTATGTCGCCATCTACCTGGAGCGTTCGCCCGATATGATCGCCGCCATGCTCGGCATTGTCAAGGCGGGCGCCTGCTATGTGCCGCTTGACCTGGCCTATCCAACGGCGCGGCTGGCTTTTATGGTCGAGGATGTCAAAGCGCCCATTCTCATTACGCAGCGGTCGCTTGTGGATGCCGTGCCCGCCGGCGAGCATGAAATTCTCGTGCTGGACGCCGAGCAGCAAAAGATTGCTGAACAAAGCAACGAAAATCCACAAATCGAGACGACGCCAACAAGCCCCGCTTATGTCATCTATACTTCCGGCTCCACGGGAAAGCCAAAGGGAGTGGTGGTGCCGCACAGGGCCATCGTGCGCCTGGTCATCGACGCCAATTACATCGAATTGACGCCGAATGACTGCATCGCCCAGGCGTCCAACGCCGCTTTTGACGCGGCGACATTCGAAATCTGGGGCGCATTGCTCAACGGCGGCAAGCTGGTCGGCATCTCCAAGGATGTCATGCTTGCCTCGCAGGAATTTGTCGAGCGTCTGCGGCAGGAACATATTTCCGCCATGTTTCTCACCGTGGCCTATTTCAATCAAATGGTTCGGGAAATTCCCGGCGCCTTTAAAACGGTGCATACGGTCATGTTCGGCGGCGAGGCGGCGGACGTGCAAGCGGTTCGCCTGGCATTGCAGAGCGATCCGCCTAATCGACTTTACAACGTTTACGGACCGACGGAAAACACGACTTTTTCAACGTGGTATAAAATCGAGTCCGTCGCCGATGAGGCGACAAACATCCCCATCGGCAAGCCGATTGCCAATTCTTATCACTATGTGCTCGACAAGCACTTGAAGCCCTGTCCTGTCGGCGTGCCCGGAGAGTTGTACCTGGGAGGCGACGGTCTGGCGCTCGGCTACCACAATCGTCCGGCATTGAATGCCGAGAAATTTATCGCCGACCCGTTTCGTCCGCATGAGAATGCCAGGCTCTACCGCACCGGCGACCTGGTTCGATACCTCCCGGACGGCAATGTCGAATTTCTCGACCGCATCGATCAGCAGGTCAAAATACGCGGCTTCCGCATCGAGTTGGGTGAAATCGAATCGCTGCTGAAAAAGAATGAACAGCTCGCCGACGCGGTTGTGCTGGCCAGGGAAAACAAGCTGGGCGAAAAGCAGGTCGTCGCTTATGTTGTTCCGGCGAACGACGCCGACCTCTCCGCCAACGAACTGAAAAATTACCTTTCCGTCAAGCTGCCCGATTACATGATCCCGACTTTTTTTGTCAATGTGGACGCCATTCCAATCAATGCCAACGGAAAAATCGACAAACGGGCCCTGCCCGATCCGGTGAAAGCATTAACTTCTCGTGAAAATGAATATATCGCACCGCGCAACAAACTGGAAAAATACCTGGTGCGTGTCTGGCAGGACATTCTCGGCGTCGAGCACATCGGCATTTACGACAACTTTTTCGATCTCGGCGGCAATTCGCTCAAAGCGGCGATGTTTATTAATAAAATGCAAAAAGAGTTCGGCGAGACCACGCATGTCGCCGCTGTCTTTAAAGCGCCGCGAATCGCCGAGATGGCCGTGTACATGGCGGAATATTACCCGGATATCGTGCGTAAAAAGTTCGGCCAGGATATTAGCGCGACCACGGCGGAGCGTATCAGCCTTACGGATGAAGATGTTAAAGACAAGATAAATAAAGATGATATTGCCGCGTTCCGCAACATTATCCGGCCGCTGCCGCCGCGCACGACGCCGGCGCGTTCCGAAAAAAATCCCAAAGCGGTCTTTTTGCTTTCGCCGCCGCGCTCCGGTTCGACCCTGCTGCGCGTTATGCTGGCCGGCAACAGACGCCTGTTCTCGCCGCCGGAGCTGGACCTGCTCTCTTTCAACACCCTGCAAGAGAGAAAGAACGCCTTTGCCGGCAATGGGCTGGAAATCTGGCTGCAGGCGACGGTTCGCGCCATTATGGAAATCAAAGGCTGCGACGCCGACGAGGCGGAGCGGTTGATGGCGGAGTTTGAAGCGAAAAATTTGGCGGTCAAGGATTTTTACTGGCAATTGCAGCAGTGGCTTGGCGACAGGCTGCTCGTCGACAAAACGCCCACCTATCCCTTTGATATGGAAATCCTCAAGCGAGCCGAAGAGGATTTCGAGGATGCCATGTACATCCATCTCGTTCGCCATCCTTATGCCATGATTTACTCGTTCATTGAAGCCAAGCTGGATGAGAACTTTTTTCGCTACGAGCATCCCTTTACCCGTCGCGAGCTGGCGGAGCTGATCTGGATTGTCAGCAATCAAAATATTGTGGACTTTTTGAAAAATGTACCGCGGGAGCGCCACACGCTCCTGCGCTTTGAAGACTTGTTGCACAACCCGCCGCATGAATTGCAACGCTTGTGTGATTTTCTGGGCATCGAGTTTCAGGAGGAGATGCTCGAACCCTACAAGGGCAAAAAAATGACCGACGGGGTCAAAAAGAATGTACAAATGGTCGGTGATTTCAAATTTTACCTGCACAAAAGCATCGACTCTGACGTGGCTGAAAAATGGAAGAAATTTCACAAAGTCGATTTTTTAAGCGACGCCGCCTGGGAGCTGGCAAGCCATTTTCGTTATCCCGAGGAGAAAAGTCTCGCTCGGCAACTCCAGGCGGGAACTCCCGAAAAGCTCGGCCGCATCCGAAAAAGATCTCGTGCAAAAGAGCTGCCGCTCTCTTTTGCCCAGCAGCGTTTGTGGTTTCTGGAGCAATTTGATCCCGGCGCCATTCAATACAATATTCCGGTCGCCGTCAGTCTGAAAGGCCCGTTGGCGATCGACGCCCTTGAAGGTAGTTTGAACAAAATCGTAGAGCGCCACGAAACGCTGCGTACTGTGTTCAAGACGCGCCAGGACGGCACGGCCGAGCAGGTTATCCAACCCTCCCTTAAAATCCCACTTCCTGTCGTACATTTGCAAGACATCCCGGTGGAGCAGCGCGAGGAGCGGGCGCGAAAGATTGCCGATGCGGAAGCCGCGCGGCCATTTGACCTCGGCCGCGGGCCGCTTTTGCGCGCCAAGCTGATCCGTCTTGATAAAGAAGATTTCGTCCTGGTCATTGTCATGCACCATATCGTCTCGGACGGCTGGTCGGTGAATATCTTTATTCGGGAACTGTCCGCTCTTTACGAGGCCACCTCCCATGAAAAGGAAATAAAGCTGCCGCCGCTTCCGGTGCAATACGCCGACTTTGCCGCCTGGCAGCGCAACTGGCTCTCCGGCCCACGCCTCGAGTCGCAGATTGCCTATTGGAGGGAAATCCTGGGCGACGGGCCCGCCGTGCTGGAGTTGCCCACAGATCGACCGAGATCGTCGGTGAAGGAACATAAAAGTCACGAGATCATCTTTCAATTCTCCAAGGAATTGACAACAGCGATCAAGGAGCTGAGTCAAAAGCACGGCGTCACCCTGTTCATGACGCTCATGGCCGCCTGGCAGGTGCTCATGGCGCGCTATGCCAACCAGACGGACATCGCCGTGGGCACGCCCATCGCCGGAAGAACACGAAAGGAGATCGAACCGCTGATTGGCTTTTTTGTCAACACCCTGGTGATTCGATCCGATCTTTCACAGAACCCCACGTTCAGCGATTTGTTGATGCAGGTCAAGGAAAAGGCGCTCGACGCCTATAACAACCAGGATGTGCCGTTTGAAAAGCTTGTCGATGAACTGCAACCGAACCGGGACATGAGTCACACGCCGCTGTTTCAGACCATGTTTGCGTTGCAGGATTCGGCGCTGGAAACCATCAAGCTCTCGGATTTGACGCTTTCCGTTTTCCCGATTTCCAGCGGCGCCGCCAAATTTGATCTTTCCCTGAGCATGGTCGAACGCTTCGGCGAGCTGCGCGGCCAGTTGGAAAGCGACGCCGGATTGTTTGAAGCGTCGACGATCAAAAGACTGGTTTCTCATTTTGAAAATCTTTTGCACGAAATTGCCGGCAATCCTGAGCAGCATGTCTTTAACGTACCGATTCAATCGGAAAAGGAACAATA
>JAJRST010000201.1 GCA_024278645.1 bacterium
TGAAAATATTTCCCGCCGTCATCTTTTTTTCGACGCTGGCATAGCCTTCGTAATGATCGGTGTCGATGCCGCCATGCAATTCCCACGGGTGCAGCACGCGCCGATTTTGCGGATCCCACTTGCCGAATTCGTCGTCCAGCTCGGTGTTCCAGCCGCCCTCGTTGCCGTTGTCCCAAAACAAAATCGACGGATGGTTGACGTCGCGTTTGAGCATCTCCCACACAAGTCTCTTTCCGGTCGGCGTGTCATAAGGCGGCCTTTGCCAGCCGCCCAGTTCATCGAGGACGTACAGGCCGAGTTCATCGCACAAATCGAGAAAGTAGCTGTCAGGGGGATAGTGGGACATGCGCACGGCGTTCATATTCATTTCCTTCATGGTCAGGATGTCGGCGCGGCAGCGATTCCGGCTCAGGGCGCGGCCCGTGCCCGGCCAAAAGCTGTGCCGGTTGCAGCCCTTGAGGACGATGGGGCTGCCGTTCAAAAAAATGCCCTCCCCTTCGATCACCTCGATGGTGCGGAAACCAAATCGTTCGCGCACCGTGTGCACGGGGAGGTCGTCTCGCATCAACGTCGTTTCAACGACATACAGATTCGGCGTCTCCGCCGTCCAGTTCTGTTGACCGCTCACCTGCGTCGTCAGCGTCGTCACATCGTCGTTGACCGTGGCATAAAACGGCTCGCCCAGGGGATCGCCGTCCAACCCGTAAATTTGCGCTTTCAGCCGATTCGCCTTGCGCACATGCGCCAGATGAACGTTGATCTTAAAATGGCCGTCCGCAGCAGCGTCGATCGCCGTCCAGTCGATGAATTCCCGAGGTACGGCTTTCAGGAACACGGGCCGAAAAATGCCGCCGAACACCCAGTAATCGCTCTTGCGTTCGGCGAGATTGATGCTCTCGTTGGCGGACATTTTGCTCACCGTCGCTTCGAGGCGGTTGACGCCGTCGAAATCGAGCAGCTCCGTGATGTCATACTCGAAGCGATAAAAGCCGCCCCGGTGAACCGGCCCGGCGCTTTTGCCGTTGATTTTCACTTCGGCGTCGGTCATCACTCCGTCAAAAACGATGAGCACGCGTTTTTCCGACCAACGTCCGGGGACGGTGAATTCGTAGCGATAGAGTCCCTGCTCGTCGCCCTTGTTCTTGTCATGCCCATAGTTGTAGACGCCAAAGCCCTCAAGCTCCCAGTTGGAGGGCACGTTGAGTTCCGTCCACACGTTCGCCTGCCTGCCGCCGGTGACCATAAACTCCCAGGGCACGGGCGAGTCCGCATCCCTGCCGGACAGGTAAATCGTTTCGGTTTCCACGCCCGCGGAAACAATAGCCGCCAGGCCAAAAAGGAAAAGGGGAAATATCTTTGTCATTAGCAACCTTTATTGTCAACTTTGAAAAAAAGACAGTCCATAAAAAAGCCCCGCTAAGCGAGGCTTTTTTTATTTATTTTATCTCAAACTTTATCAAACCCGCCTTGCCGTGCACCTGGTCCTTATAATCTTTGATCACTATTTCCTTGCCCTTTTTATCGATCGCCTTTATTTCCAGGTTGACCACACCGGGAGGCGCTTCATAAGGAATCGGTCCTTCAAGAGTCCACACGTTTTTGCCGGAGGCATCCTTGATGAGCGAGTAGGGCTCGTCGATGTCATAAGCGAATTCTCGCGGAATGATCATCACTTCCTTGACTTTATCCACCTTGCCGGAGAATTCCACCGTAACCTTGACCATGTCGCCTGCAGCAGCCGCGGCCGGTTCAATCTTTGCCTGAATCAGCTTGATTTTTGCCTGCGCCAGGGGCGCAATGAATAAAACAACCAATATAAGCGGCAATACCTTTTTCATGATGCTCTCCTTTCCAGTGAGAAAAAGTCATCTTTTTGTACTCGTGCTGTGATGCATAAATTATAACAAATCAAACACAAAACACAAGATAATTCGTCCGAGTGTGGCGATTTTCTTTGCAACCCGGTTTCCGTCGGGCTGTTTCGTTCACCGCTAGTTCACGTTAAAAATAAATTCATACTCGCCCGAACCGATATCGACGACCACCTCATCTCCCTGCTGTGCAACGTTGTTGACAAACTTTGCCTTCGCCAACGGGGCGCCATTGACCCGGACGGTTTCCACATCGGCGTTCGGCAGCCTGACCGTCGCCGTGGTGTTGCCGGGGATCCGCACGGAAAGCGTCATCGCGTCGCCGTCCAGCTTCCAGCCGGAAGAGAGCAGGCCGTACATGGTATGCACGCTCGCCTTGGCGTAGCTCAGGCCGCCGCCGGGATGCGGCTGAATGATGGCGTGCTTGTAGGCGGGTTTGGTTTCATCGAGCTGGATGCCGGCGACGGCGCCGTACAGCCATTCGCCGATGGCCCCGTAGGCGTAATGATTGAAGGAGTTCATGCCCGGGTTCTGGAACGTGCCGTCCGGCTTGATGCCGTCCCAGCGTTCCCAGATGGTGGTGGCGCCCTTGGTCACCGGGTAAAGCCACGACGGGTACTTTGTGCGATTGAGCAGCATAAAGGCTTCATCCCAATAGCCCCAATCGCTGAGCACCGGGCAGATCCACGGCGCGCCCAAAAAACCGGTGGTGATGTGCTTGAATTTGTTGACGTCGTCGGCCATGCGCTGCGCCGCTTTCACGGCCATATCCGGCGGCAGGATGTCAAAGGCGAGCGCCAGGGCGTAGGCGGTCTGCGTGTTCGGCGACAAGCGGCCGTTCGGGGTCAGAAATTCGTTGAGGAACACCTCCTTTGCTTTTTGCAGCAGATCGGCATAGTGATCGGCGTCCGCCGTTTTGTCGAGGAGCTGCGCCGTGCGGTGGAGGATGTCCGTGGAACGAATGAAATAGGCCTGGGAGATAAAATCCTTGTCCGTGGTCGCGCCGGGGTAATCGGACCTCCTGGTGTTGAAGGACAGCCAGTCGCCAAAAGTAAAGTCGGTATTCCAGAAATATGTGTCGCCGGCGCGTTTGGCCATATAATCGACCCAACCTTTCATGCAGTCGTACTGCTGCTCCAGGATGCGCTTGTCGCCGTAATGTTGATAAACCGTCCACGGTACAATCACCGCGGCGTCGGCCCATCCGGCCGAGGCGGAATTGCCCTTGTGGTTGTCTTTCAGGGAAAGCACATCCGGGATGACGTGCGGAATCTGGCCTTCGCTCTGCTGGTCATGGATAAAATCCTTCATCCATTTTGTGTAAAAGGCGGCCACGTCGTGATTAAAGCAAGCCGTGGGCGCAAACGCCTGGGCGTCGCCGGTCCAGCCGAGACGCTCGTCGCGCTGCGGGCAGTCGGTGGGCACGTCGAGGAAATTCCCTTTCTGTCCCCATTGGATATTGTGTTGCAACTGGTTGATCAGCTTGTTCGAACACTCGAAGGACCCCGTTTTTTCAATGGCCGAATGCACGACGACGCCGACAAGGCTGTCAAGCGTCAGCTCGCCCGGCCAGCCGTCCACGGCCACGTAGCGAAAACCCTGAAAAGTGAAATGCGGCTCGAACACTTCCACGCCGTCGCCCTTGAGCGTATAGTGAACGGTCTGCTTGGCGGCGCGCAAATTCTCGGTATAGAAATTTCCCTCCTTATCGAGCACCTCGGCGTGACGCAGCGTCACCGTGGCGCCCGCGGGTCCCTGAACCTTCAGGCGAACCCAACCGACCATGTTTTGCCCCATGTCGACGACGGTATCGCCCTCGGGCGTCGTCAGGATTTCAATCGGCTTTACTTCCTCGACCTTGATGATGGGCGGTCCTTCGGGTGCGATGATGGCGGCTTGTGGTTTGTCCAGGACGACCACGCCGGCCCAATCAGCGTCATTGAATCCGACCTGGCTCCACCCCTCTTTTTCGAGGCGCGCGTCATAGGTTTCGCCGTTATAGATATCGGACATGAGGATGGGCCCGATCGCCGATTTCCACGAAGCATCGGAGATGATGGTTTCGGACGAGCCGTCGGCATAGTTGACCCCGATTTGCAGCAACAGCGCCAGCTTGTCGCCATAGGCGTTGCGCTGGCCGCGAAAGCCGATGTAGCCGCGATACCATCCGTCGCCCAGGGTCGCGCCGACGGCGTTGGCGCCGCTTTGCAGCAGCGGCGTCACGTCATAGGTCTGGTATTGAATGCGTGCGTGGTAGGCCGTCCAGCCCGGGGTCAGCACTTCGTCTCCGACGCGCTGTCCGTTCAACTCCAGTTCGTAGAGGCCGAGGCTGGTCACATAGGCGCGCGCCGAAACGACCTTGCCCTTGAGAGTAAACTCTTTGCGCAGCATTTGCGCCGGACCGGGTTTTGAGACGTCTTCCTCAATATCGGGATGAATCCAGCTTGCTTTCCAATCCGAGGCGTTGAGCAATCCCATCTCCCAAAA
>JAJRST010000202.1 GCA_024278645.1 bacterium
ACTAGGCAAAAAGTTGGAAATTTTGTCGGGTTGACGCCCTGTCCCTGTCGCCTTCTGCATTCTCCTCTCTCCGCCTGTATTAAATAGCACATCACCCTAGGCATCACTAACTCTTTACAATACAAGCATAAAGGAGATCATCCGATGTGTACGGATCGTATGGTTCTTCACGCTTTGTTAATTCCGCTATTTTTATTTTCATCTCTCCCCGCGCGGGAAAAAGCGACGGCCAAAGCCGATAATGCCGATTCATTGCTGTTGTCCAAAAGCCAGGCCGCTTTGCCGCGCATCGACTACCAGGGCGTTCTCGGCAGCGCCCGGGGAGAGGCGATCTCCGGCGCCGTCGCCATTCACTTTAGTTTGTGGGACGCCGCCGAAGGAGGGCTGGAGCTGTGGTCGGAAGAACAGACCGTGGACGTTCGTTCCGGATATTTTACGGCGCAGTTGGGGAGCTTTTCGCCCTTGCCGAGCATGTTGTTCGACGGGGGGCCGCGCTGGCTGCAGTTGACTATTGCGGGTGAAGTGCTGAAACCGCGCAAGCGAGTGAACAGCGTGGCGCACGCACTTTCTGCCAACAATGCGGAAAAACTGGACGGCCTTCCGGCAACTGCTTTTTACACCAAAAATATCGCCGACGATCATACAAAGAATAATATCGATGCCGCAAAACTGGGCGGCCATGCGGCCAACGCCTTTTTTACCGGCGGCCAGAGCGACGCGCGCTATGTGCGCAAATCGCTGCCGAACAGCGTGACCGGCGATATGATCGTTGACGGTACGATTCAACGGCAGGACCTGGGCTTTGATCCGGGAAGCGGCGGCGGGGGCGTGTCTAAAATCATTGCCGAGCACGGACTTGATGGCGGCGGCGTCGGCGAGGTGCGGTTGGGTTTGAACGCCGCCTACCAATCGGGCCAGGCTTTTGACAGCCGCTTTATCAATCATGGCGAGCTGAACTCGGTGAACGGCGTCATGATCGCCGATGACGCGGTAACGTCGATTGACATCAAGGACGGCGCCATCCAGCAGGTGGATCTGGGCTTTACCGCCGGCACCATCAACGGCGTCCTCCCAGGGGATGGCCTCACGGGCGGCGGCTCCA
Organism: bacterium; assembly: GCA_024278645.1. Classification (GTDB taxonomy): domain Bacteria; phylum Zhuqueibacterota; class Zhuqueibacteria; order Residuimicrobiales; family Krinioviventaceae; genus JAJRST01. Next base: position 1,103 of record JAJRST010000202.1, read on the forward strand.
TGGGAACGGTGACGCTTTCCCTGCGCGACGATTATAAAAGCGGCGCCGCTTACGACGCCCACTTTGTTGTGCGCAACGAACAGAACGCCATTTCATCGTCCATGATTCGCGATAACGAGATTTCTTCCGGAGATATCAAGGACGGCGCCATTCAGCCGCAGGACCTTTCCTTTCCGGCGGGCGACATTACCAGCGTGCGCGGCATAAACGGCATCGACGGCGGCGGCGATTATGGAGACGTGCTGCTGGGGCTGGAATCCAAGTATATCAGCGGCGTCGCTTACGACTCGCGTTTTGTCAAGCGTGACGAACCCTCGACAATCACAAGCGAGATGATCCGGGACTATACGATAAAACAGGAAGACATGGGCTTTACAGCCGGCGATATCACCGCGGTGACCAGTTCAGGCGGCATCACCGGCGGCGGCGTCAGCGGCGATGTGCATTTACAGCTTGAAATTCCTTACCAGACCGGCGACGCCTACAGGGACGTCTTTGTCGAGGAAGACGAGGCGAACGCCGTCACCAGTCAGATGATCCACGACGGCGAAGTTCGCAGCGGCGACATTGCCAATGGGGCCATCAACGGCGATCACCTGGGCATCAATTTTTACGTGCAGCAAAACCAATCCAACGGCGCGGTTATTACGGCGGACAACCAATCCATTACCATCAATACAGCCGGCATGGAAGGACGCGGCTACGAGGGCGTGCGCGGCATCGGCGGCCACACCGGCGTTTACGGCGAGGGCGAGACCTATGGTGTGTACGCCACGGCGACAAATGCCGCCAATTATGCGCTGTATGTGGAAGGCAAGGCTCATTGCACCAGCGGCGCCTGGGGCGACTTGGCGGAATACGTCCCCTCGGATGAGGCGTTACAGCCCGGCGACGTGGTGGTGATCGACGCCTATGCTGAAAATCGAATAAAGAAATGCGACAAGGCGTACGATACACGGGTCGCCGGCATTATCTCCACGTCGCCGACGATCACCGTAGGAGAAGAGTCCCCGGATGGCGGAAAATATGCCCTGGCCTTGGCCGGCATTGTGCCGTGCAAAGTCACCGCCAGTGAACCGATCGTCCCCGGAGATTTATTGACGACGTCGTCGTTGCCCGGTTATGCGCAAAAGGCGGTTCATCCGCAAATTGGTACAATCATCGGCAAGGCGCTGCAGGGTTTGGCCTCCGGGCAGGGAGTCATACGCGTTCTGGTCGCCTTGCAATAAGTGGGGATGTCGCCATGAATAAAAAAAGAATGTTTGTTTTTTTAATTGTTTTGCTGACTGTAAATGTTGTGCAGGCCCGGCAAGGCGACCGTTTTGAAATGTCGTCAGCGCATTATGCGGTGGTGCGCAGCGCCGTCGTCAACGCCGGCGGTCATGCAGCGAGTTCCCTTTTCATCCTTGAAAATCAGTTTGGCGCCATGAATGTCGGCAGAATGGAGAGCAATTCGTTCATCGTTGGAACCTCTGTCGAAATAA
>JAJRST010000203.1 GCA_024278645.1 bacterium
GCACATTGGCCAGGAACACGGAATCGCCTTCATCCGCGGAACCCGCCAGGTCGGCGGCGATGTTCTGGCCGGTCAACAGCAAACGGCCGCCGTATGCCAGGTATTGTTGTAAAGCGGTCTGATCGTTTGGCGTCAATGTCGAATCGACGGCGTCGCCGGTGAACCAAAGGACGGCGCCGTAGTTTTGCAACGTCCCGGCGTCGACGTCGCCCTGCTCTTCAATGCTCCACAGCTCCGCAAAAACATTCATTTGCAACGCCATGTCCCAGTAATATTTTTCATAGTCGGCGCCGGCGTCGTCATCGACAATGAGCAGGGTCGGTTCGCCGATTGGAAGCTGCAGCGGGATCACTTGCGCCTCGCCGGCGGCGCTTTCGAACATCAGATCGAGCTGCGCGAGATGGCTGGGCGCGTTTTCCGCTACATTGAAAACAAACGGGTCGTCCAGGTTGTCAATGGAATCGCCGGTCGTCACCACGCCAAAGGCGCCGGACGCTTTGACGATATCAAGGAACGGATCGTTGGATTGCAAAAGCGCCCGAACGTCGGATGCCGCCACCCCCCTGTTTTGCGCCCGAAAGGCGAGCCGTCCGCTCTCGCCGGGAGCAAAGACCGTCCTTTCCGCTCCATCCGGGGACGTCAACAGGATTTCCTGCACGACAAATTCGGGAGCTGTGATTTGCTCGACTTGCTTTAATATCCAGTCGTCTTTATCAAGCCGCACGTTCACAGGTTCATCTGCGACGACAAACTCAAACCCCTGGGATTGTTTGGTGTTGTTGATGACAAAAGTTTGCTCGCCGCTGTTGGTATAAACCGTCAAATCTATGGGCATGTGGAAAACCGGGCCGAATGGCTGCACCTGTTTGATAAAACCGCTGACGCGCCAGCCGCCGCCTTCATTCGGCTGCTTTTGACAGAGCCATTGATAATGCGGGGCGCCGCTTTGATAGATCCACTGGTCGAAAAATCGATCGAGATCCTTGCCGGACACCCGCTCGCAAAGATCGCGGAATTGCTCCGTGGTGGCGGTCTTGAATTTAAACTCCTTGTAATAAGTCCGAAGCGTCTGGAAAAAGACATCATCGCCGACCACATGCCGCAGCATGTGCAGCACCCAGGAGGCTTTGTTATAAGTGGTCTGATAATTAAAAATATTCTCGGAGAACGGGTCTTCGACATAAACCGTCTCCTCGCCGAAATAGGTATTATACGACATGCGCTGGAACAGCGCCTCCTCGCCATAGATATACTCCCACCACAGCGCTTCCGAATAGGTGGCAAAGCCCTCGTTCAGCCAGATATGATGAAAATCCTCGCAAGTGACCATGTCGCCCCACCATTGGTGCGCCAGTTCGTGGGCGATCAGTCCCTCGCCATAGCCGCCAAGACTGCTGATGGTCTGATGCTCCATGCCGCCGCCCCATAAAAACTGGGCGTGGCCATATTTTTCTTCAATAAACGGATACTCTCCGAAAAGCTCTGCGAACGCTTTGATCATGGAGACGGTTTTGGCGTTATTTTCCCGGGCGCCGGAAACGTCATCCGGGAACACGTAGAACTGAACTTCCATCGAATCGTTGTCCGCGTTGACGTACCAATCGGAATAGGTGTAGTAGGGATGGATGGCGAGCGACGCCAGGTAGGTGACCATCGGATACTGTTCATGCCACCACCAGGTCTTTTTGCCGTCGGACTCCTCGACGCTGCGCAACTAGCCGTTGGAAGCGACAATCAAATCCTCGCGCACGGTGACGATGATGTCCATGGAATCCGCCTTGTCGGCGGGGATGTCCTTGCAAGGCCACCAGTTGCGAGCGCCGTAGGGTTCGCTCAACGTCCAGATCATCGGCTTGCCATTGTGGGAAGAAAAATCAAAAGCGCCAAAGCCGCTCTGGGCCGGGCGGCCATGATAGACGACGCGCGTGGTGAACAGCTGATCTTCATCAACAGGCGCATCAAAATGTACGGTGAGGAGGTCATCGGCATGATCGAACGCGGCGGGCTTTTCATTATAACAAACGGAATCCACCTGAATATTGTCGAGCAAATTCAACTCGGCACGGTCAAGACCGTTTTGAAGCGCCCTGGCCTGCATACTCACATTGCCATACAGAGTCTTGCTTGACACATCCGGAAAAAGTTCAAGCCGATAATAGACGGCGTCATACAGCTTTTGGTTTTCCGTCATTTGCATATTGGCGAGCAGCAGTTTTTCAGCCAGAGTTTGTTTGGCCGCCGCTTCGCTTTGCAGGGAAAAATCTATGTTTTGCCATTGATCGTTTTCAAGGGCCGATGCCGTCGTCACGAGCAGAATTAAAAGGGATAACAGGGTTCGCATAATCGTTTCCTTGTTCTGAAATGCCGGGAGCGTCAACAGTATCAACTCGATTTTCATTCATCTGTTCCACAAACAAAACAATTTTAACCGGATTTCCGCTTGCAACATTCCGGGCGTTTTCTTTTTCCGGCAAAATTAAAGCAGCCGTACGTCAACCGCTTCTTCCCTATAACGGAAAAGCCCCTTTACGGGGGCTTTTCCTTAAATTGCGTTTCACTTTACTCTCTTGTATTCTTGCCAACCGGCGTGGGCGACGTTCAACTTGACGCTGCCGACCTGGTCGCCTGTAAAAGTAAACTCGTATTCCAGGTCGACAAATTTTGAGTAAAAACGGTTTTGCGATTCGGCGTACAACGGGTGGCCGCTGGCGCCGCCCGGGTGGCTGGCAAAGAGCATGTTGTCTTTCATTTTGATGGTGATTTGCCCGCCGCCTTTGCGTTTATACACGCCCACATATTTTTGCAGCTCTTTGGCGCCAAAAATCAACTCTTTACGATAGGCGTCGGGGGCGCCCTTGGCCGGCAATTCGCGCACCCAGATGTTGCGGTAGCGCACCGGGTTGCCGTGATCCTGCAGAGCCAGCGGCAGTTTCTGCGGATGCTTGCTGTAAGGCACGCGGCTGCACCAGGCGGTCGGCCCTTTTATCTCCACATTGTCCTGTGTGAGAACCCCGTTTTGCAGCACGGTGATCCGCGCAGGCTGCAATAAATCGCCGTTTTCATCAAACCTGGGCGCCTTGAAAATGATATCGTAGGTTTGCCACTCGCCCGGTTTGCGGCAGGCGTTCACTTGCGGCGGATACTGTCCGTAAATAGCGGAACACTGACCGTCGGCGTAAGTGATGTTGTCATAAGAATCCAGCACCTGCACTTCGTATTTGCCCATAAGAAAAACGCCGCTGTTGCCGCGGCCCTGGCTGCTGCCGTGCGGCGGCGTCGGCGTCATAAACTCGATATGCAACTGGCAGTCGCCGAACCCTCGCAACGTACGAATGTAGCCGGCGCCCTTGACGGATTCCATATAGCCGTCCTTCACGATCCATTTTGCCGGGCCGCCGTCCATGGCGCGCCAGTTCGAGAGACCCGAGCCGTCGAAAAGGACGACGGCGTCCGACGGGGCGAGGCCGACCTGTTGCGGCGTGCTTGGCGTCGGCGGGGTTATGACCGCCGGCCGTGGCCGACTCCAGTCATGGATTTTCCACACGGAATTGTTGTCCGCGCCCATTGCATATTGCGCCAAGGAAAAGAATAAAATAACGGCCAGAGCCATGGCGCCCCTCGCAACACTTGAAATAC
>JAJRST010000204.1 GCA_024278645.1 bacterium
CATTGTTTTTATGGAAGATAGAAATCGACAAAAAAACAGAGGGGGAAGCAAAGCGACACAGGTACGAATATTTTTCGCACAAGAGGAATTAAAAACGGTGAGAAAAGCTAAAAGCGCACGCGCCAGGCCAGGCCCAGGGCGCGCCCATCGCCAGGCGGCAGCAAACCGACCTGAATCGGCGCCGACGGCTTTTGCAGAAAAATGAGGTCTACCTGCGTATACAACCATATCGCGGCGTAGGCCGTCCACAGCGCATTGCGGGTTTTATAGCTCGAATTGTACTCGGCGTATTTGGCGTCAATATCCCCGGGGTCGACGGCGTTCAAATAATCTTTTTCTTTATTCGCGCAATCAATGGACAACCAGATCGAAGTGGCCAGCGTCGCGGCGCTCAGCGTCGTCAGAATCATTCCTTTTTGTCTCTTGCCAATGAGCAAGTGGCCGGTTCCCGGAAGGACAAGCGAGGGCAGGATGCTTTTCTTAAAAGAGCGATCCTGACGGTAGACGATGACCGTATCCGGCTTTTCCGGCTCTTGTTCCACGGGCTGCGAAACCGTTTCGACCGGAAAATTTACTTTTATTTCATTGTAAAAAGCGACAATCTTGGGCGAATATTTGACCGGGTCCAGTTCATGCCCGGGATCGATCTTTAGAATCTCGACAAAACTGTTGAGCGCCTCGGTCATCTCCATTTTGGAATAGTGCGACACCGCCTTCATTTCAAGAATTTGAAAAAGCTCCTCTTGCGAGAGAGCGTCGGCGTGCGTCAGCGCCTTGTTCGACAATTCGATGACGGCGTCATAATCAAAGGCGCGGAATTTTTGCGCAATACCCCCCACCTCCGTCGTTGCGGTCTCCGCATACGCCATGACCGAGACGACGAAAAGCAGAATAATTTGCAGGATGATCAGTCGTCGAATCATTTCACCAACAACATTTTACGGGTTTCGACATTTTCTTCCGTGGTTAGCTTGTAAAAGTACACGCCGCTCGGCGCCACGACGCCGTCCGCATCCCGGCCGTCCCAGACGACCTTGTGCTCTCCGGGCGGCAAGCTGTCGTCCAACAGGGTCTTCACCAGGGCGCCGTTCGCGGCAAAGACGGCGAGGCGGGCATGCTGCAACGTCGGCAACAGAAAGGCAATCGTCGTCGTCGGATTGAAGGGATTGGGATAATTTTGCCGCAACATGTAGGAACGAACGACCGACTTTTCCTGCACGGCGGTGTTCGCTTCCGACAGGGAAATTCTTTCCACAGAGCCGACGACTTCGTTATGTTTGTTGCGGCCGCCGAACACATAAATGGCGTCGTCCAGCATGGCCGCCATCAGCTCCTTTCGCTCCACATTCAACTCCGGCGCCGGTACATGCTCATAGCCGAGGCTGGTGACGACAAACTTGCTCGTCGATGCCAGGGCGCCATGCTCTTCATTGTAGCCGCCGATCAACCAGGCCGTATCCGCCGAGACAGGTATCGCCGCAAAAGAGGCGCGCGGCACATCGAGGTCCGGATAAATGCGCCCAACGGCCAGATTCGCCAAATCGATTTTATAAATACGATTGGATACGCCGACGCGAACGCCGCCAAAAATGTAGATAGAATCATTTAAAAAAACGGAGGCATGATTGTAAGGGGAAAAAGCGGCAATCGCCGGGATTTTAAAACGCTCCCCTCCCTGGAGCACATCGAACCCCACAACGTAAAAAGGCAGGCCGTCGATCCCTCTGCCATAATAGCCGCCGATGATGATAAAGATGCCGTTCCAGAACTCGCCGGTGGCGCCGATTCTGCTCATCGACTCGCCCTCGTCGACAAGAGCGCTTCCTTTTGAAGGCTGCCAGACCTCCATGGATTTGACGCTCTCCCGATCCATCCCGGTTTCGCCGCCGACAATGTAGACGGCGCCTTGATAAAGTCGCGCCACAAAGTTGCTCCGCGCTGCAAGCATGCGTCCGACGATTCGCCATTGTTGACCCTTTGGCGCGTTCGGATCAAATTCCTGAATAGCCCGGATGGGAACACCGGTGGAATCGGAATAACCGCCAAATATATATATTTTCCCCTGCATGGTAATGGCCTCGCCGGCGGCGACCGGGATGAGCATTCTGCCGTGGAATTGCCATTCCGACTGTCCCTGCGCGACTGCTTTCGTTGCCGTCAGCGCCAACACAAGGTATAAGAATATTTTTAATATTTTACTGCTCATTATACAATATCTTTCTCGCCGTTACTGCTAAAATTTTTCCTTGCTCCTCCCATCACGCAAATACCATACCTTTTTTACGCTTATTTAACGAATCGAATCGTCCGCGCCCAGGGGCTGCTCAAAATTAAACCGGTAATGAAACGTATCCCGTCGCGCCACGAAAAAAACATCCTCCACACTTCCATACTGTTGATTCTTAACAACTAACGCATGGTCGCCGGGATCGACGGCAAGAGCGCCGGCAAAGGGCGTTTGGCCCTTAAAGTCGCCGTCGATATACACATCCCCCCACGGAAAAATGTTGCAGGTAAAATAGCCAAAAAGCGTGTCCAAATCGACGGCTATGATGAGCTCCTCCGCCGGATTGATGCGAATTTTTTTCATATACGCCGGAAAATTGGGGTGCTCGAGCCGAAGCTCATATTCACCCGGCGCCAGGGCCGCCGCCTCCTCCATGGGCGTCGTATCGATGTTGATGGAATCGATGAAGACATGCGCCCACGGCGTGCATCGGACGAGCAGCCTGCCCGGTATATTTTGTAAAGCCAACTCCGCGTTCACCGATTCGTAGCTTTCATTCTTTTTTATCGATGGCAATTCGATGACGCTGTCCTGTTTTTGTTCGTCCATCAACGGCGGCGTTGCCGTGACTTTACCGGCACCGTCAAGGAGCGCCGTATTCGCGTCGATCGGCATTTGCTGCGTACTTTTGAAAACCAACGAGAACATGATGACAACGGCCAAAAGAGCAAAGCCCAAGACCGTCATCCATACTTTCATTCGTTTTGTTTTGGGGCCGCCGTGATCGGTATTGATGGTCGTTGCATCGGAGACATCCAAAGAATCCATCTTTTTCAGCGCCTCCCGCAGCGATCGCATCCGCTCGCTTTTATTCTTTTTAAGCATGGCGCTCAACAGCTCCGCAACCGGGTGCGGGATAGCGTCAAGGTGGTCGAGTCTGCTCCGCGGCGACAGGATGTTGTGCAGCGTCGCCCCGGCATCCTTGCCCAGAAACGGGTTGACGCCGGTGAACAGCTCGTAGCCAAGCACGCCCAGCGAAAACAGGTCGCTTTGCGGGGTCAACTTTTCGCCGCGAATTTGTTCGGGCGACATGTAGCCCGGCGTGCCGACAATGGAGGTCTGCACGGTCAGGGATTCCTCGCCCTCGACGAGAGCCAGACCGAAATCGGCGACCTTGACATGGTTGTTGTCGTCGACAAGAATATTTTCCGGTTTTAAATCGCGATGGACGATATCGTACCTGTGCGCAAAAGCAACGCCCTTTACGATCTGCACAAAGATATGCTGTTTTTGCTCAAGGGTCAGTACATTATCCCTGATGACGCTGCG
>JAJRST010000205.1 GCA_024278645.1 bacterium
AGACGGCGCGAACGTCCCTGGCCCCTTTTTGCTGCAACGCCGTCATCGTATCGATGAGCGAACCGCCGGTGGCAAGCATGGGGTCGAGAATGAGCGTCCTTTTTTTGTGCAAATCCGCGGGGAACTTTTGATAATACTCCCTGGCGACGGCCGTCTTTTCGTCGCGCTCCAGGCCGATGAATCCCACGGACGCCCAGGGGAGAAACTCGCGCGCGGCAAAGAGCATGGACAAACCGGCGCGCAGCACGGGAACGAGCACCAGGGCGTTGTCGACGCTTTTGCCAACCATCTGCGCAAGCGGCGTCTCGATCTTTTTAGTGACCAGCGGCAGGTCGCGCGTCGCCTCCATAATTAATAGCTCCGAGACGATGGCCGCATGCCGTTTGAACGCTTCGGTGTCGGTGTTTTTGTCGCGTAAAATTGTCAAAGAATGGTGAATGAGGGGGTGGGAGATGATATGGGTGTTTCGCATTTTTTTCCTCGGATCATTACTTTTCAATTCTTTAAAATTGTGAATTAACGTAGAAAAATCAGGGCGACGCCCACGACAGCCAACACCGTGCCGATGATGCCGCGCAACGAAGGCCTGCGTTTGTGCACCGCATATTCAATGGGAATGAGCAGCACCGGCACGGTCGACAATAGCGTCGCAGCAATGCCGGCCTCGGTGTATTTGACGGCGACGACGGACAACCATACGCCGATAAACGGCCCCACAATGGAGCCGCCAAAAATGAGAAGGGCGGCGGTTTTGTCCTTTAATGACCGGATCGTCGGCGCCGCGTGCCGGGTGACTACAGCGAATCCCCACAACAGAACCGCCGCAACGGTCATGCGAATGAGCGTCGCCGGCAACGCATCGATGCCGACGAGGCCGAGCTTTGCCAGAATGACGCCGACGCCCTGCCCAAGCGCGGCGACGATGCCGAGAATGACGCCCACGGTTTTGGAGCCGCGAATGTGATCGTCGCCGCGTTTCTCCGAAACCACCCATACTATGGCGGCAATGGTAATGACGATGCCCAGGATGGCCAGCAATTCGAGCGATTCGCCGAGAAAAAACCAGGCGATGATCGTGGCCACCGGCGGCGCCAGCGACAGCAGCAGCATGGACAACCGGGGGCCGAGAATGACAATGGCGAAAAAAAGCGCACCGTCGCCGATCGCCAAGCCAACGGCGCCGCTGAGACCCAGCCACAGGTAGTTCTCCTGGCTGGCATGCATGGGGAAGAACAGTCCTGTTTGCAAATAAAGCGTCAGGCTAAGCATCGCCGTGCCGAGCACGATGCGCAACAAGTTGGTTTGAAAGGCGCCGATGCGCGTCCCCGCGCTCTCGAAAAACAGAACGCCAAATCCCCATAAAAAAGCCGCGGCAAGGGCGGCAAACTCTCCAACAAACGGCATAGGATATTCTTCTCCAAAAAGCAGGGCTGTTTCAAAAGCAACGTTAACAAAATTTAATTTTGAAAGCAAGCACTAATCCCCAAAAACAAAAAAGGCCGCCCGTTCGAGCAGCCTTTGCTGTATTCCTTCAATTTGGAGGATTGAAATGTCAGTAAAGTAACATCCTTCACGGCGGAGAAATTCCGAAAAAAAACGGGTTCATAAACTGTTCGGGCGACGCGTTCTGCCTTTTCGCAAGGAATGCCTGTCAATGTGAGCGATAAAACTGTATTTGCCGAAAAATCTTCGAGCATCCGTTTGATCTGTATCAACGGCGTTCCATTTTTTCATCTTGCTAGTGTCCGGCGGCGAAACATTTAATAATCATGCCATGTTTAATTCAGCTTTTCCATTTCCAATCTTTAATTTCCGGCATATCATCGCCGTATTGATGAATATAGTGTTTATGGTCAATAAGTTTGTTTCTCATATTCTGTTTAATATGAGCGCCCGTTCTCGCAAGCCTCGGGACCCGATCGACAACGTCCATCACCAGATGAAAGCGGTCCAAATCGTTGAGTACGACCATATCGAATGGAGTGGTCGTGGTTCCTTCTTCCTTATATCCCCTTACATGTAGGTTTTTATGATTCGTCCTGCGATAGGTTAACCGGTGAATAAGCCAGGGATACCCATGAAATGCGAATATGATCGGCTTGTCCGATGTAAAAAGAGAATCAAAATCTTTATCAGAGAGACCATGCGGATGTTCGGTCTCCGGTTGAAGCGTCATTAAATCGACAACATTAACCACCCTGATTTTTAAATCTGAAAAATGCTGTCGGAGAATGTCGACGGCAGCCAGGGTTTCCATTGTCGGGATATCACCGGCGCAGCCCATCACGACATCCGGTTCTGAATTCTTATCATTACTTGCCCATTCCCAAATACCGATCCCGGCAGTGCAGTGCTTAATTGCAGAATCCATATCGAGATATTGCAAAGCTGGCTGCTTTCCGGCCACGATGACATTAATATAGTGCCGGCTTTGCAGGCAGTGATCCGCTACCGAAAGCAGAGTGTTGGCATCGGGAGGAAGGTAGACCCGTACGATTTCCGCCTTTTTGTTAACGACATGATCTATGAAGCC
>JAJRST010000206.1 GCA_024278645.1 bacterium
GCGGCTGGTGAAAGTCATTGGTAAAAATGACGGCAAACCGGATTTCGGCATCCTCGGCTCAAAGTATGTCCCCAACGCCCTGGCCGAACATGGCCGCGCCGATGTCGCGTACGGTATGATCGATCGTACGGATTATCCCGGCTGGGGCCACTGGATCAAGCGCGGCGCGACGACGCTGTGGGAGACGTGGGACGGCGTCGGTTCCAGAAACCACATCATGTTCGGCGACGTCAGCGCCTGGTTCTACAAAAACATCGGCGGCATCCAACCCGATGCGGAACATCCGGGATTCAAGCACTTTTTCATTCGCCCCTTTTTCCCACCGGATATGGCCTGGGCCAGGGCGAAGCATGAATCGATGTACGGAAGCATTAAAAGCGAATGGACGAGACGGGATGATTCCATTATGCTGAACATCTCCGTTCCCGTCAATACGACGGCGACGGTTGTTCTGGACGGCGACGCAAAAATGTGCGACCGCGCGCTCGATTTATATGTGACAAAAAGCGCACAGGCCGACAAGAGCATCTTTAGCGTGCCGGCGGGCGACTTTTGTTTTGAGATCAGAGCGGACAGGCGCTGAGATTTGATTTTTTTGAAACACGAGTTGCCAAGCCGCGCTTGGCAACGAGGTGAATCGATGTGAAAATTCAAAAGGCATCTGTAGAGGGGATACAACATGAAGAAAATGATCGTGCTGTCTTTTTTATGGGTCAATATTCTCTTTGCCCAATCCACGCGGTTGGATAGCCTGCTGACCACCATAGAGCAGGGCAATTTTGCGAATCTCTTGCAACTCAAACCACAGCACGTGAGCTTTGACTCGCAAAAAATCGCATCTAGCCGTTCCGCCTCCTGGCTGCGGCGGCGCCTGCAATCGCGACAGGAGACGATCCTGTTTCAGAACCTGGAAATTGCGGATTCCCTGTATCTGAACCGCGACAATACCGGCGCCGCCAGGCTCATTTTTGTGAATTGTTCATTCCCCCAAAAGGTGATTATTGAAGATGCGGCCGTGCCGTCGCATCTGGCGTTCATCGGCTGTCGTTTCCAGGACGATTTTTTCATTAAACGCTTTTCCAGCGAAAACCTCACCCTGATATTCAACACCATGGAAAAAGCGTTACGCATCACGGAAGAATTTGGCGAGGATAAAGTGGGGCAACTGCTTGTCGCTTATAATTCGATCAAGGATTTTTCTATTTATTCCTTCAACGCCCATCAGAATATGGAATATGCCGGCAAGCTTGTCTTTGAAAACTTGTCCATCCTGTTCAACTCTTTTGATGCGGTGCTGCTCTCCGGCGCCATTTGCAACAAGCTCATGCTGGTGTTCGGCAACATCGCCCGTCGGCTGGAATACAACGATCTGAAGCTCGAATACATGCTCGCCATGAAATTCAACGCCATCGATAGCTGCCGCGTCGTCAATTTAATGGAGCGGGAAAACGCCCTGCTTTCCATTGCCAACAACTCTTTTCATCACTTGTTGCTTTATAACAATACGGTGCGTTACGCGGCTATCGCCGAGAACAATGTGAACAACATCTCCCTGCAAAACCTGGTCGTCAATCTCTCCTTTCAACTTCATGACAATAATTACGAGAACAATTGCAGCATCGGCGTCAGCGGCTGCTTGTTGGCCAATTTCTCTTTTTTCATCGCCAAGGATAGCATCCTTACGGCTGCCATTGACACGCTGGAGGCGCCGTGGACGGAATCAGGGGAATCTCTTTTGGCCAACGCGCCGGCCGTTCCCCTGCCGCGGAAGAAGGGAGAAGCACAGCGATATTTCAGAATACAGCAGACCAGGCATGTCATCGATGATTCCGGCAGGTTCTATGATTTTGAAATCTCCAACACCCCCATTGATGAAAAAAACTGGCGCATTAATTTTGATCTCATCCGAAAAATTGACGGCCGCTATCGTCTGAATCCCCGGGATTCCGTGCTCGCCTCGCGACACGAGGTGTACACCGCCATTTACAACGCCTATCGCCGCCAGGGCAAGTGGATGCAGGCCGACGACTGCTACTACGAGTGGAAACAGTTTGAGCGGCAGAACTTTTTAAAGCTCTCCGACGCCCCTTTTATCTTTAAATTGCCGGAAACCATCTTTCACCATCTCAACTGGATTTCATGCGGCTATGGCATCAAGCCGCTGCGTATATTCCCTTTTGCCGTGATGATTGTATTTCTGTTCGCCCTGGTCTATTTTGTCACGCCGGAGCCGATTTCCAACCTGGAGCAGCAACTGATCTCGATTGACAAAATAAAAATGGCTCTGAACAAGCTCTCGCCGGAAGCCTTGCAAAAACGATTCACGGATTACGATTTTGATTTTGAAAAGCACAAACAAGATTTGATCGACGACATTGTCTCCTCGATTGATAAAGAAGAGCTGAGCCGGCTTTTGGATTTGCAGGCGGCGTCCCGCTATAACTTGAATTACCTGTGGAACTGCTTTTATTTTTCCTTTTCCACTTTTACCACCGTCGGCCTGGGCGACTGGTATCCGGCCGGCAATTTAAACCGGGCTGTCGTCATGGTGGAGGGCGCGCTGGGCTGGCTCAGCCTCGGTTTGTTCATTACAACGTATGCCAATGTGCTTTTGAGGTAGCGTCTCTTTAATCAACAGTCATCGCAAAGGCGGCCTGCCCGGCAGGGAAAATATCCCCAACCGCGGCAAGTCCTGTTTCCAGGGAGATTGCTTCACACTCCCCGCCGGGCCGCCTGACGCGATCTCCCGTCATGACGATATATCCCGTTTCAGCCAATGATCTCGCTCCGGTATTCGCGATGATTCAATTCCTGCTTGCTTTGCTTGAAATATGTGTTATATTAAAAAGTTGACGTAAACGTTAAACAAAAAGGGACCGGAAATGACTCAAAGATTGATATTGGCGTTGGCCTTTTTTATCTCAACGACTTTTCCCCTGCGCGCCGTGGTCGTCGAGGCGGACAATCCCAATTTTTTATACACCGGTCGAATCGATTTTTCCAACCCCAAAGCGCCGGTGATGTACTGGCCGGGCGCCTATATTCAGGCACACTTTGAGGGACCAGTGCTCAAGATCATCCTTGACGATAAAACCGGCGGCTCTTATTATAACGTTTTCATCGACGGCGACTTTGAGCATCCCGTGGTCATCGATTGCCAGCCCGGCCAGCATGAATATACCGTCCCCTTGCAGCTCGCCGACGACGTCCACACGCTGATGATTTTTCGCCGCACCGAGGCGTCGACCGGCCCGACAAAATTCCTGGGTTTGGTGCTCAAGGACGGCAAGACCCTTGTCGAACCGCCGGCGCGGCCGCAGCGGCGCATCGAGTTCTACGGCAACTCGATCACCTGCGGCATGGGCAACGAAGCCGACGACGACGCGCCCGACGACAATATGGCCGAGGAAAACAACTTTCTCACTTATGCCGCCATCACCGCCCGCAACCTGGGGGCCGAATACTCGTGCATCGCCAAAAGCGGCATCGGCATCCTCATCAGTTGGTTCGACCTGGTGATGCCCGATTATTACTACCGTCTCGATCCGGACGATCCGAACAGCCGGTGGGATTTCAGCCAATACACGCCGGATGTCGTCGTCGTCAACCTGTTTCAGAACGACAGTTGGCTCATCGACCGCCTGGACCCGGTTCCCGATTCAACGGCAATCGTCGCCGCTTATGTGGACTTTGTCCGTAAAATTCGCGCCGAGTATGCCGATGCGCTCATCGTCTGTTCCCTGGGCAGCATGGATGCGACAAAGGAGGGCTCGCCCTGGCCGGGCTATATCGAAAAAGCCGTGGCGCGGATGCAGAGCGAGGGCGATGAAAATCTTGCCACCTATTTTTTCCCCTTCAAAAACTGGTACAAACACCCGCGCCTGCGCCATCATGCCGAAATGGCCGAAGGTTTGACGCAATTTATCGGCGCCAGGATGGGATGGATCCCGGACGACACCACGGCGGTTGGCATGAAAAACGATCTGCAATTGCCGAATGAATTTGAATTGAAACAGAATTATCCAAACCCTTTCAACCCCGCCACGGTCATCGAGTTCACCGCCAGTCAGACGGGCGAGGCCGCCGTGTTGGTTTTCGATGCGCGCGGTCGACAAATCGTCCATCGTAATATTGACGTCGCTGCCGGCGGGATTTACAATGCCAAAGTAGAGCTGCCGAACGCGACGAGCGGCGTTTACATATACGGCGTGCAAATGTCGGATGGAAATAAACTGTTGCGCAAAATGATGCTGCTCAAATAACAATGCGAACATTTAAAAAGGAACGGCAACGAGAATTAGTACAGGGTGACGATGAAAAAGAGTAAAATTTTCCTGACCATATTTCTTTTTGCCCTGGCGTCAAGCTGCGGCAAGCAGGATGCGCCGGTGGCCACCGAATGGATCGGCATTTCGTCGAAAGAATCGGCGAGCATGGAAAAACTGTTCAAAACCGCGGGCAAGGGCGTCGGCAAAGTCACCTGGTGGGCCGGCGGCTATACCTGGCCCGGCGGTCTGTTCGCCATCGAGCTGATCGACATGAAAAAAAACGAAACGCTGCTGAAAAGAGTCTACGCCTACGGCGATACCACGACCGGCAACGACGAGCTGCCGCGCTTTAAATGGTGGCATTCGGAAGAAAAAGATCGGATCATTTTGCAAGCCAATCGTGTTTATAAAATGAAATTGACGACCGTCAACGTCGCGCAGCCCGGCGCCGGCTGGGGACTCTGGTTGTATGAAATCGGTACGCCGCCGAAGCGGCGCGCCAAACCGGAGGTCAACTAGTCGTCAGCGCCGCTTGGCGCCTGAAGGTCGTCTATAATGCAAGACGACCCCGGTTGTCCGAAGGACGCCGGGTGTCGTGAACTCTCGCTTAAACAAAATCAAGACACGCCACCCCGCGGCATCCGTCTTTCGGCGGACATCCGGGGCTTTTCGACCGTTTCGAAAGCAACAGCGCCATAAGAGGTTATGATATGAGAGCAATTATTTCATCTTTTTTGATCCTTGCCGCTTTTATCTTCGCCTGCAACAAGGAGACGCTGGTCGACAAGGCGGACGGCACGATCACCGGCCAAATAGCGCCAGGAGAGGCCGCCGGTCGCAGCGGCTCGATCGTCGTCGTCGTCAGCCATACCAATGAACTGGACAAAATCGACTGGAAGCGAAACCGCGACGTGCTGAGCCGCTTTGGAAACTACGAGATCGGCGAGCTGCCCGGCGGCAAATACTATATCGCCGCGCACCTGGATGAA
>JAJRST010000207.1 GCA_024278645.1 bacterium
AAATACCAGGCGCTGAAACGCTATGCCAGGGACTTGAACGAGCTGGCGCGACAAAACAAACTCGATCCGGTGATCGGCCGCGACGAGGAAATACGACGGGTGCTGCAAGTGCTGTCCCGGCGCACGAAAAACAACCCCGTGCTCATCGGCGAACCGGGCGTGGGAAAAACGGCCATCGCCGAGGGCCTGGCGCACCGCATCATCCAGGGCGATGTGCCGGAAAATCTAAAGACCAAGCGAATTTTGGCGCTGGATATGGGGCAGCTCATCGCCGGGGCCAAGTTCCGCGGCGAATTCGAGGAGCGCTTGAAAGCGGTGCTGCGGGAAATTTCCGAAGCCAATGGCGAGATTATTTTATTCATTGACGAGATTCACACGCTTGTCGGCGCCGGTGCGGCAGAGGGCGCCATGGACGCCTCTAACATGCTGAAACCGGCGTTGGCGCGAGGCGAGCTCCGCTGCGTCGGCGCCACGACCCTGGATGAATACCGAAAGTATATTGAAAAAGACGCGGCGCTTGAGCGACGCTTCCAGCAGGTGTTCGTCGATCAGCCATCCGTGCATGACACGATCTCCATCCTGCGCGGCTTGAAGGAGCGTTACGAGGTGCATCACGGCGTGCGCATCAAGGACAGCGCCATCATTGCCGCGGCGACCTTGTCGGATCGCTACATCACCGATCGTTTATTACCGGACAAGGCCATCGATCTTATCGACGAGGCGGCCTCAAAGCTGCGCATCGAAATCGACAGCATGCCCGCGGAGTTGGATGAAGTGGAGCGCAGCATCAAGCAGCTCGAAATCGAACGAGAGGCGCTCAAGCGTGAAAAGGATGACGCTTCCAAAGCGCGCCTGGAAGAGTTGAACAGGGAGCTGGCCGATCTCCAGGAAACGCGGCGCGAGCTGCGCGCTCACTGGGAAATGGAAAAGGAGACCATCGGCAACATCCGCTCGCTGAAGGAGCAGTTGGAGCAAATCAAAGGCGAGGCGGCCAGGGCCGAACGAGAGGGCGACCTCTCCCGCGCCGCGGAATTAAAATACGGTCGCATGGTTGAAGTGCAGCGCGAACTTGATCAAGCCAATAAAAGGTTGCTTGAAATACAAAAAGATCGCAAGATGCTCAAGGAGGAGGTCGATGAGGAAGACGTCGCTGAAGTGGTGGCAAAATGGACCGGCATCCCGGTGAGCAAGATGTTGGAGAGCGAAAAGGAAAAGCTCATCCACATGGAGGAGCGGATTCATCAGCGTATGGTCAACCAGGATGAAGCCGTCGAAGCGGTGGCCAACGCCATCCGTCGTTCACGCGCCGGTTTGCAGGATGCGGCGCGGCCAGTGGGATCGTTCATTTTCCTCGGCTCCACCGGCGTCGGCAAGACCGAGCTGGCGCGAGCGCTGGCCGAGTTCCTGTTTGACGATGAACATGCCATGGTGCGTATCGATATGTCCGAGTACATGGAACGCCATGCGGTGTCGCGTCTCATCGGCGCGCCTCCGGGCTATGTTGGATACGAGGAGGGCGGCCAGCTTACGGAAGCAGTGCGTCGTCGTCCCTATTCGGTCGTGCTTTTGGATGAAATCGAAAAAGCGCACCCCGAGGTGTTCAACATCCTGCTGCAGGTTCTTGATGACGGCCGTTTGACGGACAACAAGGGCCGTACGGTCAATTTCAAAAACACGATCATCATCATGACATCGAATATCGGCGCGCAATACATCATGGAGCGTTCGCAGCACATCACCGACGCCAACCGAGAGCAGGTGCATGAGGAGATTACCAACAAGGTGTACGAACTTTTAAAGCAGCACATGCGTCCGGAGTTTCTCAACAGGATCGACGACATTATCGTCTTTCATTCCTTAAGCAGGGAAAATATCAAAGAGATTGCCAAACTGCATCTGAAGCATGTGGCCGCCCTGTTGCATGAAAAAGGTCTGCACATTGATGTGAGCGACGAGGCTTTGGCATATCTCGCCGAGCACGGGTATGATCCCGCTTTTGGGGCGCGCCCGATGAAGCGCCTGCTGCAAAAAGAGATCATCAATCCGTTGGCGATAAAAATCCTCCAGGGCGAATACAAGCCGGGAGAGACGGTGCGAATTGTCGTCAGGCAGAATTCGCTTGATTTTCAATAAAAAAAAAGATACATTTTGTAATCGAAATGGAACATCCAATCAAAGTCTCTCGTTAAAGCCGGAAAGCAATTGCTAGGAGGAAAAGGTAAATGAATAAAGGGTTAATCATTGTTGCTTATTTGCTCGTCGTCGTTCTGTTTATGGGCTGCGGTGAAAAAATGACTGAAGAGCAGCTTTATGCGCAGGCGCTGGATTATCAGAGTAAGCAACAATGGGATGACGTAGCGAAAACCTACGAAAAACTCATTAAAAAGTACCCGGAATCCCCCAAGGCTGATGAGCATTTGTACAACCTGGGTATGGTGTACGCGAACAATGTCAAGGCTTATGACAAGGCGATCAAGGCGTGGAAAAAGTTGATTGAACAATATCCACAAAGCACGCGGGTAGTGAATACGAAATTCATGATTGGCTACTGTTATGCCAACAACATGGGTGATCTAGACAACGCGCGCAAGGCCTATCAAAGCTTTCTTGAGGAATATCCGAACCATGAACTGGCCCCCTCTGTGCAGTGGGAGCTGGAGCATTTGGGACAAGATATCAGCGATATCGAATTGCAGCTCGGCGATGAGGGAGAACAATCTGCTTCAAAGTAAGCTTTGCTTCATTTTATCCGCGCCCACAATTATCAATTTATACAAGCCGATAAAGGGGAGGATAGCCTCCCTTTCTCATCGGCTTTTTCATAGCTGCCTGAAAATGCATGATGGGAGATGGAGTCAAGATGAACAGATTGCACGTGTGTTTGTTGCGCGGCGCTTTGCTGCTGTT
>JAJRST010000208.1 GCA_024278645.1 bacterium
AATTTGCACGCCTTTTCGCTATCAGGCCGCTTCGTCAGCCGTCGCCGGTTCGGGTTCGACCAGTTCACGCCAACTTTTTTCAACTTCCGTCACCGTGGCCTTGTCTGCCAGAAAGGCGTAGAGCTTGTCGTAAACAATACTGTCTTTGAGCCTGGAAAGCTCTTTTGGATTATTTCGAATCTCCTCGGCACGTTTTATGCCATCATCTCCGATCTCGGCGTACTGCGCCAACTTTTCTTCAACATCCTGATCTGTGGCGACAAATTTTTCCTGCGTTTTCAAGCGGTCGCTGACAAGATGCCACTTTAAATCCCGGATGGCGCCGGGGCGATAGACCTGCCTGTATTGCTCGGGGTCAAACGGCTGCGGATTGTTTTTATTTCGCTCCTGCAAATCCTGGATGAGATTATCCAGATAGCTGTTAAGCATGGATTCCGGCACCTCAAGGTCGACGCGTTGCAGGAGCGCATCCGCGAGGGCGTTTTCAAAGGCGTGCCCGGATTCGCGTTCCGCTTCCTTTTTCAGATCGCTTTCAATCTTTTCCCGCAGCTCTTGCAGCGTCTCGTACGGCCCCATATCCTTGGCAAATTCGTCGTCCAGTTCCGGCAGACGCCGTTCTTTAATTTCCTTGACATCCACCTGGTATATCTTTTCAATTTCTTCCTGCTGCCCGGGCTGCTCGATCAATTCCGACTTTTGCGTTTTCACGCGCAGAGTGATGTTGCGTTTGTCGCCGGGCTTGACGCCGAGCAATTGCGGCGTCACCTCTTCGTCATCCGCATTCAACCAGATCTGTTGATTGTCAATTTTTTGACCGATGACCGGGATGCCGCCGCCGTCAACCTCTTGCAAATCGACGTAAAGAAAATCGCCTTCTTTTGCTTCTCGCTCGACGGAATAAAGCATGGCGTTGCGTTGCCGCAAATCCTCGATAACCTTGTCGACATCCTCTTCGGTCACTTTATATGTCACTTTTTCAACCTCCATGCCCTAAAAGCCGTCCACCGTGAATTCAGGCAGGATGTCGAACTTGATCTCAAAGGTCATGCCGCCGCCGTCCGTCTTGTTAAGATTCGAGATGCTCGGATCGTTGATGACATGGAAATCATTTTCCTCAAAAACAGTGCGCCATGCCTGCTCAACGCACATATCCTCCACCTCGGAATCGATGAGGTCCCCATATAACTTTTTGACCAACTGCACGGGGACTTTGCCCTTGCGAAATCCCTCCAGCTTTACATCCTTTTGGATTTTCTTGACGGCATTGTCATATTGGGCTTTCACATCTTCGGCGGTCACCGTTACGCTTACGGTTGTATTCCAGTTTTTCTCCGTATTGATGCTATATTCCAACGTCTATTCCTCTATAATAATGGTTTATTTTTTGGTTAATTTATCCGGACATAAAAAAAATCGCCGAGCTTCCCTAACGTAACATCCACTCAACGACTTTCATTCCGTTTCAGGTCGAGTGCGAGAGGGGGGAGTCGAACCCCCACACCCGAGGATACTAGATCCTAAGTCTAGCGCGTCTGCCAGTTCCGCCACTCTCGCTCTTAAAAACGATCATAAATATATTAATTTTAGCAGGGAAAGTCAAATTGTTTTTGGACAATGCCGGCAGCGTAAAAACAAAGTCTTTCCCGGCGCTTGAAATTCAATGTAAAGAATTGTCATAGATCGGGGAAAAACAATCGTTTAACTTGCGAATTATCGATTATTTTTTATCTTTTACACATAACGATGTGGGTATTTTCATCATCCGCGCCAAAAGCACAGCGTCGCTAAAGAGCACGCCATGTATATGGCCAGGAGGCTCCATGACAAGTTGGTTGAAAAAGTTTTGGGCGAATCTCTTTGTTCGCTGCCCGAAAACAAATAAAATCCTCGGCGTAAATTTCAAGCAGGCGAGAAAACTATTTTTCCCTTTGCTTGGTCTGGCCTCGCTCGTCTGGTTTCTGCTGCGAGTCATCCCCAAGCCGAGCCGGGCCGCCTACCCATGCATGCGCGTCGCCGCGCCGATCGCTTCCGGTTTTCTCTTGTACATGATAGGATTGGCGACTTCGGTTTTCGCATTCAAAAAAGCCCGCCAACGCTGGCGGCGTCACAAATATGTCTACATGAGCCTTTTTATTATGATCGGCGTCATGGGCTCCCTGCTGTTCGTCGGCGCCCAAAGCAGCGATGCTTTGGCAAAATATTATCATGAAGACCTAAAGCCCAACGATCCCATCGGCGAGGCGCACGGCATCTTTCCGGGGCGCGTGGTCTGGGCCTGGGACCCCGATGCAACGAATGAAAAATGCACCAACAGGTACCAGACCGACGACGGCTGGTTCATGCCGAAAAACAACAACCAGGAGGTCATCGACCGGATGCTCTCCGATGTTCTGCGATCCCTGACCGGGTTAGAGTCGGACGAGGAGGCGTGGAACGCTGTTTTTCATTACAACAACAAAAACCGCGGCAAGGGCGATGTCGGCTATGAGGAAGGCGAGGTCATTTACATCAAGATCAACGCCACCAGCAGTTGGGGCGGCAACTGGAACAAAAGCGATCTCTCGAAAAAGAAAAATAAGAACTATGCCATTGCCGAGACCAATCCTCACCTGGTGCTTGCCCTTCTTCGTCAGTTGGTAAATGTCGCCGGCGTCGACCAACAGGACATTTACATCGGCGACCCCCTGAAGCATGTGTACAAACATGCCTACGATCTTTGGACGGCGGAATTCCCGGACATCAACGTTCTGGATGTCAGCGAGGATCGTCTCGGTCGTCAAAAAATTGTGCCGACGGCGACGGCGGTCATGCACTATTCGGACCGCGGCAAGGTTATGCATACCGGCACATGGAGCAACCCCAACGCCGGCGAACCGACGTTGGAAGACAAGTACAGTCAGACC
>JAJRST010000209.1 GCA_024278645.1 bacterium
AGCGTATGCCGCTATTGCGGCGTTGGCTGCGGCGTCATGATCGGCAAAAAGAATGGTAAAATCGCCGTCATCAAGGGCGACAAGGAAAACACTATTAACGAGGGCACGCTTTGCGTCAAGGCGTTTTACCTGCACAAAGTCGTGGCCGCGAAAACGCGTTTGCAGCATCCGATGATCAAAAAGAACGGCGAATTCAAAAAAGTGAGTTGGGATGAAGCCCTGGATTTTGTCGCCAAAAAATTCAACGAGATTCGAAAGAACCACGGCGCGGACGCCCTGGCTTTCTACGGCTCCGGCCAGGCCGAAACCGAAGAGACCTACATGGCCAACAAACTGTTCAAGGGCTGCATCGGCACCAACAATATGGAAGGCAATCCGCGGCTGTGCATGGCCAGCGCCGTGGGCGGCTACCTGACCAGCCTGGGCAAGGACGAACCGGTGGGAACATACCAGGATATCGAAAAGGCGGAGCTGTTTCTGCTGATCGGCTCCAACACGGCGGAAGCGCACCCGATCCTTTTAAAAAGACTGGTGCAGCACAAGAGCAAAAACCCCAACGTTAAAATTATCATCATCGATCCGCGCAAGACGCCGACCGACCAGATCGCGGATGTGCACTTGTTTGTCAAACCCGGCTATGACCTGGCGGTGTTCCATGCCATTGCCAGAATTTTGGTCAAGGAAGGTTACGCGGACGAGGCGTTCATCAAGAATCATGTAAACTTTCGCGATAATGAAAAACCAATGACCTTCCGGGAATATGAACAGTTTCTGGAAAAGTTCACCCCCGAATATGCGGCCAAGGTCAGCGGCGCCAACGCCGACGATATTGTCCGAGCCGCCAGAATGTTCGGCCAGGCGAAAACCGCGATGAGCATGTGGACCATGGGTCTGAACCAGCGCACGCGCGGCGTGTGGGCCAACAATTTGGTCACCAACCTGCACCTGATCACCGGCAAAATCGGTACGCCCGGCAGCGATTCCTTTTCGCTCACCGGCCAGCCAAACGCCTGCGGCGGCGTGCGCGAAGGCGGCGGCTTGTGCCACCTGCTGCCCGCTCACCGGTTGGTCGTCAAGGAGGCGCACCGTAAGGAAGTCGCCAAGGTGTGGGGCGTGCCGGCGTCGAACATTCAATCGAAACCGGGCAAGCACACCATCGCCATGTTCAACGCGCTCAACGCCGGCGAAATCAAGGGCATCTACATCATGTGCACCAATCCGGCGCAGTCCCTGCCCAACGCCACAAAATACTGGAAGGGGCTGAAGGAGCAGTTTGTCGTGGTGGCGGAATCCTTTTTTCCCACGGCGACGACGGAATACGCCGACGTTGTTCTGCCGGCGGCGTTCTGGTCGGAAAAAGAGGGCGTGTACGGCTGCACCGAAAGACGCTCGCAATACATGGAAAAAGTCACCGAGCCGTTGGGCGAAGCCAGATGGGACGCCTTTATCCTGCGCGATCTCGGCAAAAAAATGGGTTTTGAAAAAGAGTTTGCCAAATACAAAACCGGCGAGGATATGTGGAGCGAATACATCAGCCTCACCAAGGGAACGGACATGGATTTGAGCGGCGCGCCCTATAGCCGTTTGAAAAAAGTGCGCGGCCTGGTCTGGCCGGTGCCCGGCACGGATCACCCGGGAACCTACAAACGCTATACCGACGGCGATCCGTTCTATGACAAGCTGCCGGCGGAAAAGAAGGCAGGGCGGCGCATGTACTTTTACGGCAAGCCGGACGGCAAGGCCGTGGTTTGGGCGCGGCCCGACAAAGGCCCGGAAGAACCGCCGGATGCCGAATTCCCGCTGGCGCTGACCACCGGTCGCGTTCTCGAACATTGGCACACCATGACCATGACCGGCACGGTGCCGGAGCTGAACCGCGCCGTACCCAAGGCCTATGTAGAGATCCATCCTCAGGACGCGAAAAAGCTGAATATCGCTGACAAGGAACAAGTGATCATCGAAACCCGGCGTGGCGAGATGAAAATCGAAGCCCGGGTGATCGACCGCCCGGAGCCGGGAACGCTGTTTGTTCCCTGGCACTGGCCGGAATGGATGGTCAATGTGCTGACGATCGACGCTTTTGATCCGGGATCGAAGGAGCCCGAGTACAAGGTCTGCGCCGCGCGAGTGAAGAAAGTCTAGTCATCCCAGGGGCGGGAAGAATCGCCTGCCCAGCCCCTGGCGCTGCATTTTATTCAAACATGATTTCAACGAACACGGCTGCCCGGTGGGCGGGCTGCCGGGCGGCTGTGTTAACTAGCGTGGAATATTCTTTAGCCCAAGTCGCGAAGGCTTAAAGATGCTCAAAAGAAATAGAATCATGATGATAGTATTGGAAAAAGTCGTTGGTTTCTGAAACTTTACATTGTTGCCGCTCCGCATATAACAGATAGTTATTTTGTGAGCCTGAGGCTTCAGTACAGGATAGATAATGCACCGGCAAAACGAACCAAGGAGGATGAAAATTATGCCCATCGCCGGCGTCGTAGTGATTACGGACAAGCAAAAGACAGACAAGGTCCTGGACATGCTCACAAAAATGGAAAATGTCAGCACCTACGGAGTACA
Source organism: bacterium (assembly GCA_024278645.1). Classification (GTDB taxonomy): domain Bacteria; phylum Zhuqueibacterota; class Zhuqueibacteria; order Residuimicrobiales; family Krinioviventaceae; genus JAJRST01. The sequence continues at coordinate 2,569 of JAJRST010000209.1, forward strand.
TAAGGAGAACCACATTATAGTCGTCCTGGAAGGTGAAAACACGGAAGAGCTGGAAGCCATGACCAGCCGGATCAACGCCGACATCCCCGGCGTCCTCGGCGTCTTTCCAACGTACGTGACCTTTGAAGACGAGTCTGAAGAATAAAAACAATCGCCTTGATGCCTTTAGTCATACAGACCTTCAGACTTTA
>JAJRST010000210.1 GCA_024278645.1 bacterium
GAGGTCAGCGTCACTTTTTCGCACTGCTCCTTCATCCTTGCAACGAGGCGAGGATGGCAGTGCCCCTGGTTCACCGCCGAGTAGGCGCTCAAAAAGTCGATGTATTTCTTGCCGTCGACATCGTACACCCAAACGCCCTCGCCGCGTTCGATCACCACATCCAGCGGATGGTAGTTGTGCGCTCCGTATTTCTCTTCCAGTTGAATGTAATCCTGGCTGTTCATAAGTTCTCCTGTGTTTTGAATCCATTTTCAAGCGGGCAAACTTACAAAACGGAAAATGAAAAAGCAAGCAACATCGGCGCTTGTCTTTGTTTTTTAATGATGACTCTTTTGATTCAGACTAAAAAATGTTATATTAACCGTTAAAAAAATCGGAGTTGGAAAATGATGACGCTTGTGTGGATTGTTCCTGCCGCTGCGGCGACGCTGTTTCTGCTGGACAAAGGACTTTTGATTCTTTTTAAAAACCCAAGGAGGGGGCACAAAAGCACGCCGGGAGATTTTGACATCCCTTTCGAGGAGGTTCGCTTTCCGACAAAAAAATCGCGATCTCTGTATGGCTGGTGGGTTCCGGCGGATGCGGAAACGGCCGCGCCGACGCTGGTTCTCGTGCATGGCTGGGGGCGCAATGTGGAGCGCTGCCTGCCTTATATTCGACGCCTGCGCAAGGCCGGCTACAACCTTTTTGCTTTCGATTCCCGCAACCATGGCAGCAGCGACAAGGATTCGTTTTCTTCCATGTTAAAGTTTGCCGAGGATATTCGCGCGGCTGTCGATTACATATATGCGAATAAAAACGGCGGAACAAACGGCGTCGGCGTCATTGGCTTGTCCATCGGCGGGGCCGCGGCCATTTATGCCGCTGCGCATGACGAACGAATAACATGCGCGGCGACCGTGGGCGCCTTTGCCCATCCGGGCGATATTATGCGCGATGATTTGCAAAGCAGACATGCACCGCAATTTATTACTCCGGCCCTGTTTCGATTCGTGGAATATAAAATCGGCGCGCGCCTGGATGCTATTGCACCGGAGAACAATATCGCCGCCGTATCCGCGCCTGTTTTTTTGATTCATGGGGAAAATGACGCCACCGTTCCGGTTGAACACGGCGAGCGTCTGCTGCGCGCAGCCGATTCAAAGGCCGTCAGCCTGTGGATCGTGCCGGAGAGACGACATTCCGATTGTCATCTTCATCGCCAATTCTGGGACAAGCTTCAGGCGTTTTTGCACAGCGCGTTTGCATAATTTCATGCCGGCGCCCGGAGCGCCACTGTTTTTCAAAATTTGTTTCTCGTTTTAAGAGAAATTTTTGTACCTTTGTAAAAAATTAACATTCAAAACAAGGAGAAGGAATTGTGAGAGTTTTGTCGGGAATACAGCCTTCCGGCGCGCTGCATCTTGGCAACTATTTCGCCATGATGAAGCGGATGATTGAACATCAAAAGAATCACGAGCTGTTTTGCTTTATCGTCAACTATCATGCCTTGACGACCGTCAAGGACGCCGATTTCTTGCGCAAAAACACTTTCGAAGCATGCGTCGATTTTTTGGCGCTGGGCATTGATCCTGATAAATCTTACTTTTATGTGCAGTCCGACATTCCCGAGGTGACCGAACTCACCTGGATTCTGTCCAACATAACCGAAATGGGGTTGCTGAAAAGAGCGCATTCGTATAAAGATAAAATCGCCAAGGGCATCGAACCGAACCACGGCCTGTTTGCCTATCCCGTGTTGATGGCCGCGGATATATTGCTTTACGGCGCCGAAATCGTTCCCGTGGGCAAGGACCAAAAGCAGCATGTGGAAATGACCCGCGACATTGCTCAGAAATTCAATTCAAATTTTGGCGAGGTTTTTGTCCTGCCTGAAGCGGAAATTCAGGGGGAGGTGGCGACGATTCCGGGCATTGACGGTCAGAAAATGAGCAAGTCGTATGGCAATACCATCGATATTTTTGCTCCGAAAAATGCGCTGAAGAAAAAAGTAATGTCCATTGTCACCGATGCACGCGCCATAGATGAGCCAAAGGACCCGGACGCATGCAACCTGTTCGCCATCTATTCGCTGTTCCTTGACGAACAGGGGCGGCGGGAATTGAAGGAACGTTACCTCAAGCCAGGCTTGAAATACGGCGAGGTTAAAAAAGAGCTTGTCGAAGTGATCTGGAATTATTTCGAACCCTATCGCGACAAGCGCGAAGCGCTGCTCGCCGACCCGGATTATGTCCACGACGTCATGTTGGCCGGCGCGAAAAAAGCGCGCGGCGTCGCCGTGCAATATCTGGAAAAAGCGCGCGCAGCCGTCGGCCTCAATTATTGATGCCCATGGATTTGCGATTTAAAACCGTGCTTTTTGATTTCGACGGCGTAATGGTCGAGACGCTGCCCTATCATTTGCCGGCGTGGAGGCAGGTTATTGAAAGTCGATTCGACTTTGCTTTCAACCCGATGACGATAAAGCTTAACGAAGGACGTCCGGTGCTTGGCATTGCCCGGGCGGTATTCGAGGAGGCGGGGCGCCAATATTCCGAGGCGTTGCTGCTCGATGTTGTGGAGCAAAAGAACGCTATTTTTCGCGCGACTCACAAGGCGGCTCCCTACCCCGAGAATTACGAAATCATGCGCATCGCCAAAAAGCGCGGCCTGGGAACGGGCTTGGTCACTGGCACAAAAAAAGAAAATGTGCACGCGCTTTTATCCGCGGAGCTGATCGATAATTTTGACGTTATTATTGTGGATGGCGACGTCGAGCGGGGCAAGCCGTTTCCGGATCCTTATTTGGCGGCGGCGAAACGTTTGGGCGTCGC